>JBBDND010000286.1:0-10073 GCA_040877865.1 Bacteriovoracaceae bacterium
AGAGCCTGCCGCTGAGGAAGAGCCTGTGGCAGAAGAAGAGCCTGTGGCAGAAGAAGAGCAAACTCAGGACGCAGAAGAAGAGCCCGTCGCTGAAGCGGCTGAAGCTTCCAAGGAAGAAGAAGAGGAGGAGACAAAGTCTCCAGAGGATCTTTTAAGCGAATTTGAAAAAATGTTAGGCTAATAATTTTGGCAATATTGTAAGGTGCGTATGAAATCAATCGCTTTGTTTTTCTTTGGCATGTGTTTTCTTTTTCATGGATTGGCCTACGGGGCTTCTTCCGGTGACGGCGATTGGAAGCCGAAGTATTCTTTCCAAAAAGACTCGGTGTCCATAAAAAGTTCCGCCGTTAAAAAAACAAATCCAAAAGCCGCCAAACAAAATATTTCGGAAGAGGAATTGCAGACCCTGTATAAAAGAAAATATTCTTCGAAAGTCGGCCTCAAAATGCTTAAGGATAAAACTTTAAGCCAGGCTCAAAAATCCGTGCCTGTTTTGATTCAAGTGATGAAAAGCTCGGATTATCCCGATAAAAACCGCTGGATAGCCACTTTTATGTTGGGAAGAATTATGGGAAAAAAATCCGGGGATTTCATTTCTAAATTCGCTTTTCATCCAAACTGGACGCTACGGTTGGCCTCGCTTAAGGTTCTTCTCGCTTTGGACCTAAAGCAGTTTAAAGGCGTTTACGCCAGAGCTTTAAAAGACGAGGCCATGATTGTTAGAATGCAAGCTTTAGAAAATATAAAGATGATGAAGCTTGAGGATTTGGCCCCTTACGCTTGGGCCATGCTCTACGACAAATCCAATTACGCCGGCCAAAAAGGAAACAGAAAAAGGGCCCATATTATCAAGCAAGTCATCGCTTTAATGGGTGATCTAGGCTTTGAAAAAGCTAAAAAGCCCATGCTCTCAATGATTCAAGACAAAAAGTACAAAGACATTTTTGACGAATTGGATTATTCGCTAAATAAATTGTCAAAAAAGCCCTCTCCCGAGGGCAATCAAAATATTAAAAAGCATTATTGGTCGCGCTTGGCGCTAAAGAGCGGAACCCTTTAAGCGGCTCGTTTTAAAAAGCTTCGATAAGCTCTTCTTCTCTGGCTTTGTCCATTTTCTTTAATTGATTGTCGTTTTCAATAAGTTGGCCAATGCGGTAAAGCAAAGTTTTTTCTTGAATGCCGTCGGTTGGCACTTCCTTCCAGCCTTGCAAAAAGTCGTTTTCAACTCTTTGACGCTTGAAGAATGTCACTTTAGTGACCTTGCGCCCGTAGCTGTAGCCTTCGGCCACATTTACCTGAAGCATGAATTCGGCGGCTTTTACCGCGTCGGCGCTGCCAAACGCGTCGGTAAAATTGACTTGCAACGTATTGTCCATCCAGCGGGTTTTGATTTTTCCCGCTTCTTGGTTTTGATAGGAGATGTCAAACCTTTTCATGACTTGAATGACCGCTTGCCAAGTTTGGTTATAATCGGCCTTGTACATTTTGGACGGCAACTCCAACTCTTCGGTGATTTGGCGAAAGTTTTCATAAGAGGCGCAAGAAACCGCCAAGTAAAGGGGTAATGAAACGCGAAGAGAAATATGAAGGAAAAACTTTATCATCTTTTTAATTTTATCAGTATGAGGTGAAAAATAAAGAGGGCAAACCAAAGCGGCAATAAAACCCAAAAACCAAAGCGTTGATAAAGGGTCGGATATCGTGTTCCCAGCTCCACGCTAATATCCAAGTTGCCGGTGACACCCACTCCCAAGCGTTCAATTTCTTCTCCATAGGTGTTTATATACGAGGAAATGCCGGTGTTGGTTGATCTAATGATGGGAAGGTCCAGCTCCAAGGCCCTCCAAGAGGCAAGGAAAAGATGTTGTTCCGGCTCGGAAGTGTCCCCATACCAAGAATCATTGGTTAAGTTGATGATGGCGCGCGGCCTTTCCTTTTGTTGGTTAACGTATTTTCTGACGAATTCCGGTTTTAAAATTTCATAACAAATGGTGTTTATAAAAGTGTGTCCGGTGTGTGTTTTGAACAAGGGAAAACGCTTGCCCTCGGAAAAAAATGAAATATTGTCCAAATACTTGCTAAAAGTTTCATTAAAAGGCCCAAAGGGCAAAGTTTCTCCAAACGGTATGAGGATGTGTTTGTGATAGACATCTTCCAACTCGGCTTTCTTGTTTATGTGAAAATTGGAATTGTATTCGCTTTGGTAGTAGCCTTGTCCTCCTTGAACCGTGTCGTACCCCCCAATGAACAAAGCGCTTTGATGCTCAAGAGCGATGTCTTGAAAGATAGAGGGAATTTCCGTTTTGGCAAAGTCGCTTTTGTTGGATTCAATGGCAAAAGGATAGGCGGTTTCCGGCCAAATAATGAGATGAAGTTCTCCATGGGGATAAGGCTGCAAGCTTAGTTTTTTATATCTCTCAAGCACTTGGCTGACCGAGGCGTAGGCTCCGCTTTCAGAGTCAACTTTTAAAAAATTGCTGATATTGGCCTGAACCAGCCGCATGTTTAGTTTTTCTTTGTCTTCAGGCGGATTGTCCAGCCTTGCGAAGGGGTTGGAGAATATAAAAACTAAAATGACAAAAATATTAAACTTGGAAAATCGCTTGAGACCAATGGCGTGCACGATTTCCATGATGATTAAAAAACTAAAAAAAGAATAAATGGGAATGCCGCCAATATTGGCGAATCCCAAATGTCTTCCCACGGCTGCCCAGGGCTGTCCGATCATCGCCGGAAACTGTTGAGGAGTGAAATATTCGATAAAGGTGAAAAGGGCCGCAATGGCCAACGCGAACAGAGCAGGATAAAGAGCGCGTTTCTTTTCCATTTGAGGCGATTGCAGTCCAAAATGGACAATGGGCAAAAGCGCCCACAGATAGGGAGCGATAATAAAAGTGAACAACAAACTTAAAAGCAAAGCCGCGAAGTATGGCAGCTGTCCAAATTCGGCCAAAGTGTCTGCGATCCAATAAAAACCAACCAGATTAAAAGAAAGGCTGAAGGAAAGGATAAGCCCGGCCTTGGCTTTTAGGCCTTTTTCGGCGAATAAATAATAGAGAAGAATGGCCATACCCAAAATGGGCGTGACGAGCAGGCTTTTTCCAAGGGCGGAAGGAAAGCCCAAGGCGTAGAGGATTCCTCCCAAAAAAGAAAAAGCGTATGGTTTAAAATTTCCCATACGCCATTTTAGCAATTATTTATGGATAAGCATTTATTTTTTAGCAAGCTCTCTTCGGCTGCCGTCAAATAATTTATTGGCGACATGGTCGGCCACATCCATCGCTCTGGCGGCGTCAAGTTTTCCTCCGCCCAAAACCTTTCCCTTTAGAGTTTTTACTTTAAGAGAAGAGCTTAAAAGAACGTTTCTCAATTGTTGATAATTGAATTCTGGGTACTTGGCCTTAAGCAACGCGACAACGCCTGTCACAAAGGCTGTCGCTTGTGAAGTGCCGGTCATATATCCCGCGCCGTTGCCGGGGATGGCGGACTTGATCCTAAATCCAGGAGCGGCGATATCAACTGATTTGCTCCCCCAATTGGAAGAGGAAATAATTTTGTTTGACTCGTTGTGGGCTCCCACTGTAACGATATTGGAAAGCCCGTAGCTGGCGGGATAGTAAGCGTTCTGTTTTACGTCAATATTGGATTTTTCATTGCCTGCCGCGGCTATGATCAAAATCCCTTTGGATTCGGCTTTCTTTAAGATCGCAAGCTCTTTGGCGCTGGGCTCTGGGCCTCCGCCTGAGTAATTGATAACGTCAACATTTTGATCGACAGCGTATTCCAAAGCTTTAATGGTGGAGTTTAAATTCGCTTGTCCTGAAGCTTGAGGATTGTAATATTTCAAGGCCATGATTTTTACATCTGGGAAAATGCTTTTTATGATGCCCGCCACGTGTGTGCCGTGTCCGTGAGTGTCCACCGGTTTGGTGTTTTGCTTGTCTTTTGAGAAATCCACGCCAAAGTTATTTTTATCCGCTTTGCCTTCTTTGACGTACAGGTTTTTGGACAAGAAAGGATGGTCGGCTTGAATTCCCGTGTCAACCACCGCCACAACAACGTCTTTTTTCTTTTCGAACTTCTTCCAAGATTCGTGAAGATTGATAGAGCTCGTTTTATAGCTTGGGTCGATCCCCCAGCTGGTAAAGCGGCCTGAAAGCGAAGCCGGGGTGTAAAAGCTGCTCACAGCCTTTTGAACTTTTGGCGACTTTTTGCTTTTCTTTGCCGAGATCTCCGCGAAAGAAGTTTCCGAGCCAAAGAGAACAACCAGGGCCATTGCAATCATGAAACGTAAGTTTTGTGTTAATTTCATCCTAAGTCCTTTTTAAAAGCAGTCACGTTATTAGAAGCAATTGTCTTGCCAAATAAGCGACCTAAAATTAAGAACTTGGGAGTATATATATCAAGAAAAATGACTGCATTCTTTTAAATTGTAAAAAGTTTAGACGGTTGGCCTGCAAAATGTAGTTAAATTTGCCACATAATAAGATAAAAGAGGCGACAAGCGCCTCTCAAATGGATGGTGTCTTAAATGAATCCTATTTATGGAGACCTAGGCTCTTCTATATCTTTGAGAAGCTTCTCTTTCTTTTTCTTCGGCCACTTCCAAACAATATTCAGCCCATGGTTGAGTTTCAAGCCTTTTTTCTTCAATCTCCTCACCTGATTCCAGGCAAAAGCCAAAAGCGCCTTCTTCAATTCTGCCCAAAGCGGCGTCAATTCTTCGAAGCTTGGCCATCTCTCGGCCGCGGATGCTAAAGCTAACTTGTTGGTTGATTGTGGAGGAAGCTAAATCCGCTTCGTCGGCCAGATCATCGGATTGTATGTGAAGATCTTGATAATCATTCATAATCCCGCTGTTTAAAATCTGTTTTCTGGCTTCCAATAACTTGCCCTTAAAATGTTCAACTTTTTTCTTGTTCATAAAAGATCTCCTCCTTGAATAATCTTCCGAGCGCCCGTCCATTGGGGAATAAAACATTTTAACTTGGATAGAACCTTAAGAGCAACTTTAGAATTTACTAGGCAATTTTGATAGAGACGCTCTCATATTTGGCGCCGCGTTTGACATACCAAAAGACTCGCCTATAACATCGCATGTTAAAGTAACTTTGTCTTTATTAGGATTTATGAAAATAGCGTTGAAATGGAACTTTTTCTTGGCTTTACTGCTTCTTGGCTCCTGCGCCAGGGAGATGGGAAAAAAAGAAGGAAAAGAATTTAGAAAAGTCCCCAGAAACCAAACGCATATTGACCCGGATATTCAAGAGTTTTTTCGTTCCCAATCCGCCTATTGTCCTTCGGGAGATTGTCATCCCTCAGTGGGCAGTTTGGTGACGCTGGAGAGAGGAAAGATAAAGTATTGCACGGCCACTTTGGTGGCTGAAGACGTTTTGCTGACAAGCTCCAATTGCCTCCCGCGAAATCTTAAAATTCCCAATGTCAGTTGCGTCAACAATGTTTACGCGATTTTTCCAGACGTTTACGGCTACAGGGAAGAACGCTCCCTATGCTCCCTCATTTTGGCTTCAGACTCTTTAAAAGAAGACGAAGATCCGGCTTTATGGAAAAACGATTTTGCGTTTATAAAATTAAAAACGCCGCTAAATAGACAGTTTGCTCAAATTTCTAAAGAAGGGCTGCAAGAGGAAGAAAGCTACGCTGTTTGGAAAATGGAATATGAGACTACAGAGCAAAGAGCGGGCCTAAAATGGGAAAGTTGCTCTCCTTTCTATGACAGTTACGCCAATCCGTTCGCCCAAAATAATTCCTCTCCAATGATAACCGTAAGAGATTGCCATTTAAACGAAGGAAGTTTGGGAGCGCCTTTGTTTAACCGAGACGGAGAGGTCGCGGCGATCTTTAGCGCCAAAATGGACAAGAGCTTGGAGACTTACATTCACAATAACGACATTCTTTCTGAAGAGATGGCCCAAATCCAACACGCCAGCAACCTGGCCTGCGCCAAACTGCCGTTTGGCCCGGGCCGAGACGGCGCCATCGATAAAGAATGTTTTAAGAGCGTCAATATCGCTTTGCTGGATCGGTACCGCTCGCGCTTGCTAAACTCCAGAGAAATTCATCGAGAAAATATGGCCAAGGTTGAACAAGAGTTGGAGCGGCCTGAAAAGTATTTTATGTGGGATGTTAAATTTTACTCCAATAAAAAGGGCAATATTTACGAGGCCCATTTTGGAAGGCCAAAATGCTTTTTTAATTTGAAAAATTGGATAGACGAGTTTTTTTACAGGTGGGGCAGAAGAGTGTCTTCCTGGGCCCAGATAGAAGTGTCAATACCCAAGTATGCGCTGAAAACCAAGCTGAACTCCGTGTTGAGGCCTGTTTCCATCGTCGACCAGACAGAAATGAAGGACTATAAAATGGAGTTTAGTCCAGAAGACGCTTATTTTGGAAAGAAGACTTATGTTAAAATCGCGGGCCAACTTTTTGACAATGAATCCGAAGAAACATTTTTAAACGTCACCAACAACTGTTCACAATAGTTAGTCTTGATTGAGATCTCTCCAGCTTTTCCCCCTCCGGTTCTCGGGGGTTTTTTGCCAAAACTCCACAGCTTTCAGATGCTCTTTGTAGGTTGAGGTGAAGACATGCGTTCCGTCGTTCTTGCTCACAAAGAAAATATAGTTGTGGTCTTCAGGATTTAAGACCGCCTTAATGGCGGCCAACGAAGGGTTGGCAATGGGTCCCAGGGGAAGCCCGGGAATTCGGTAGGTGTTATAGGGCGTTTTTTCTTGCAGATGTTTTTTTCGCAAATTGCCTTGGTAAATTTCCCAAATGCCGTAAATCGTGGTGGGATCCGCTTGCAAACGCATTCCTTTTTTCAGCCGGTTTAAATAAACGCCGGCGATGGTGTCTCTTTCAAATTTTGCGCCGGTTTCCTTTTCCACAATGGAGGCCAAAATAACCACTTCGTGTTTTGAAAGGGCGCTTTTGCCAAAATCCAGGCCTGCGGTTTTATCGCGAAAAAGGCGCAACATGGTTTTGACAACTGTTGGGGCAGGGCTTTGGGGGGCGAAATTATAAGTGTCTGGGAAAAGGTAGCCTTCCAGAGAAGGAGCTTCGATGCCAAGCTCTTTCATGTATTTGTTTTTTTTTGCCTCTTTTATAAAATCTTTATAGGAAACGATATCGTTCGCTTCCAATATTTTGCCCACTTCATAAAGATTTTTTCCTTCAGGCAGGGTGACGGAAGAAAGCATGGGAACGCCGTCTACAAGAGTGTCAAGAACGTCTCCCATATTCTGACCGGGCCTTATTTGATAGGTGCCGGCCTTGATTTTGCCCATTTTGTCGGTGTACTTGGCGTAATAGTGAAAAATTCTTGGATCCGACACGAGGTCTTGGTTCGCCAGCCTTCCATTGACGCTGGCAAAACCTTCGCCTGGCTTTACCGTAAACGTCACTTCTTCGCCTTGGTAGGGTGAGAAGAATATAATGCTAAAATGAATCCCCAGAAAAATGGCCGCAAACAACGGCGCCAGCAGAGTGGATAAAAGAAAAGCGCGTTTCAACTTTATTCCTTCGTTTAATTTTTTTAGTAAGAGCGTTTTATTGTTAAGAATACTTTAAAAGATTATAGAGCATCTGACGAGCGGGTCAAAAAATCTTCTAAAATAATTGTGGCTGAAACCGCGTCTATCTTTGAGTAATCCACTTGGAAATTATAACGGGGGTCTCTTTTCATCCTGTCTTCTGCTTCCATGGTGCTTAGGGTTTCGTCTTCAAAGTAGAAAGGAATTTTCAGCGAGCGCTCCAATTTTAAGCCGAAGTTTTTGACTGTTTTTGTCATGGTGGATTCTGTCCCGTCCGTGAAATGAGGAATGCCAAGCACGACAATTTCAATAAATTCCTCTTGTATGACCTGTTGGATTGAGGCGACAAGTTCGTCGTCTCCTTGGTAAGGAATTCTTCCATAGGGAATAATGATGGGATCGATATTGACTCTGTGTGTCGCCAGTCCTGTGAACTTGCGGCCGTAATCTATGGCCAAAACATGTTTTCTGTCCACCACAGCTTTTGCGATTGGTTCTCTCATTAACGGCTTTTAAACACCTTTAATATTGATGTGTAAAGGTAGAATATTGTCTTGACATGGTTGGCTTTCACGATAATATTAAAATTAATTCTGGACATGTATTAATTCCAACAATCATTTCTTGTGAGAATTCCGATTTATCTAATTTCTGTGGAGAAAGAACCCATGCATTTAAACAAACTAAGAGAAAAAGACATCAAAGAACTAACTAAAATGGCGGCTAAAAACGACATCGACAACGCTGTCGGAATGAAAAAACACGAAATTATTTTCGCCTTGTTAAAAAAACACGCCGAAGCCAAAGAGTCCATATATGGAGAGGGAGTTCTTGAGATTTTGCCGGATGGTTTTGGATTTTTAAGATCTCCCGGATACAATTACCTGCCGGGCGCCGACGATATTTATGTTTCCCCCAGCCAAATAAGAAGATTTGGACTTCGGACGGGAGACACGGTGACGGGGGAGATACGTCCCCCAAAAGAAGGAGAGAGATACTTCGCTCTTTTGAAAGTCGAGAAGATTAATTTCCAATCTCCCGAAAACCACAAAAAAACAGTTCTTTTCGACAACCTCACCCCGCTTTATCCCGAAAAAAAAATAGAACTAGAAGACAAGCCCACCAACTATTCCACTAGAATTATAGATTTGTTTGTTCCGCAAGGTTTCGGTCAAAGATGTCTGATTGTGGCGCCTCCAAAGGCGGGAAAGACGCACCTGCTGCAAGACCTCGCCAACGCGATCGCCAACAATCATAAAAAAGCCAAACTAATCGTTCTTCTCATAGATGAAAGGCCTGAGGAAGTCACAGATATGAAAAGGAATGTTGAGGCCGAGGTTGTTTCTTCAACTTTTGACGAGCCGGCGAGCCGTCACGTTCAAGTCGCCGAGATGGTTATTGAAAAATCCAAAAGATTGGTGGAAGCCGGCCAAGACGTCGTTATTTTGTTGGATTCCATCACTCGGCTTGCAAGAGCCTATAACACCGTTATTCCTCCCAGCGGAAAAATCTTGTCTGGCGGCGTGGATTCCAACGCCCTTCACAAGCCCAAAAGATTTTTTGGCGCGGCCAGAAACATTGAAAATGGCGGCTCTTTGACCATCATCGCCACCGCGTTGGTTGACACTGGATCTAGAATGGACGAAGTGATCTTTGAAGAGTTTAAGGGGACAGGCAATTCCGAGATTCAACTTGATCGCAAGCTGATGGAGAAAAGAATTTTTCCTTGTTTGGATATCAACCGCTCATCCACTAGAAAAGAAGATCTCTTAATGAACCAGGCCGATTTGAGCAAGGTCTTTGTGTTGCGAAGAGTTCTTCACCCAATGAACACCATTGATTCAATGGAGTTTGTGCTGGATAAAATTAAAAACTCCAAAACCAATGGCGACTTTATGGAGTCAATGAACGGATAAGCATGAATGACCTCTCTCGGAGCATTTTTCTGGCCCTTGCCAAGCAATATACAAGCATAGGCGGCCAGGCTGTTATTGAGGGAGTGATGATGAGGTCTCCCAATACTTTTGTGATTGCTGTAAGAAAGCCTGACGGAACCATTCGTTTGCGAAGAGATCAGTGGTTTGGAATTTCCAAAAAAATTAAATTGCTTAAGAAACCTTTTTTTCGCGGAATCGTCATGTTGTTCGAGGCAATGGCCAACGGCATAGTTTCATTGAATTACTCGGCGAATGTCTCCATGAACGAAGAGCTCAAAAATAAAAATGAACAAATTGATTGGAAAATCTTTTTAACCGTCGCCGTTTCTTTTGCGTTTGGCATGGGACTTTTTGTTTTTGTCCCCCACGCCGCGACTGCCGGCCTGGATCAACTGTTTAATTTAAATTGGAGTTTGGACGGTTTGTCCTTTCATCTTGTCGACGGCCTGATAAAAGCTTTCATTTTTGTCTTGTATATTTGGTTGATAGGCTTTTTGCCGGACATTAAAAGAGTGTTTCAGTATCACGGAGCCGAACACAAGTCCATTTCAACTTTTGAGGCGGGCGAGGAGTTGGAAGTGGA
>JBBDND010000287.1:0-1844 GCA_040877865.1 Bacteriovoracaceae bacterium
ATAAATAGTCTCGGTTTTAATGCCATTGATATTGGTCTCAATCCTGTAAGTGTAGCGAGCGCCGTCGGGTTTGGTTTTAATTTCATATTCGTACCTGTTGGTGACAGGCTTGCCGTTGAATCCCGTTTTAGAGACTTCTGTCCAGTAGTGGTCGTTTGGTTTCTTGGGATTCGAGCCATACTTGTACTTAGTGACTTCCCCATTTCTGTCTTTGATCTGAGAAACAAAATAAGTCTTGTTCTCATAATCCATCGTCATGGCGTCTTCTTCTTCGCCTTTCTTTCTGTCCGGGTTGTAAATGATCTTCACCAGGTTGTGGCTTTTGTCGTATTTGTACTCGTATTTGTTTCCGGCGATGTCCTGAGAATAGACCAAGTCTTCTCCGTCATACTTGAACTTCGCTTTTTTATCCCCGGTAGACCACATTTCTTTTACTTTGCCGTTGCTGTACCAGCTAAAAAAGATTTGCTTGGCCTTGGAATCTTTTATTGAATACAACTTGTCTTTTTTGTATTCAAATTCCACATGGTAATTATTTTTGTCTTTTACCTTGCTTAACTTTCCGTCTTTATTAAAATATTCCATCTTGCCGTCGTTAGACTTTCTAACATATCCGTCTTTTTCAACCACAACTTCTTGAATCCCTCGCTCATTGGAGTAGAGTTTGGATCCGGCGGCAATTTGCGTTTTCACGTTAAAGTTTTTGGCGTAAGCGTGTCGAAGCTCGGCGTTGTTTTTGAGCCTTTCCAAAAGATTTTTCACAGAAGCTTCGGGCAAACTGTTCTTCTTCCTCATCGCTTCAACTATTTTATTCGCCGCCGCTTCGGCGTCCACAGGATTTTTGGGACAAAAGCGGGTTTTTCCTCCGGCTCCATGCTCATGGACAACCACGCATCCGTCGGCGGAAGAAACCAGCTTTGTTTCGTAGACATTGCCCCAGCCAAAGCCAAACCAGCCGACAGAGGTGGACTTGGAGTTATAGGTTCTGGTCATTTCCATTTTTTGACCAACTCCGTTTACGACAATGTCGGTATAGGAAATATAGAAGTTCCCATTTTTTAAATTGACGCCGGCGAAGGAGGCCAAACTAAAGAATGAAATCATTAGCAAAATTAAAAATTTAGTACCTTTCATGCCTTTTCCTTTTGCGGTAAAACTCTTTTCTCCATAAGGTTATCGGTCAGACTTCGCCAAAGCTTTACACTTATTTTAGCGCGCTTAAACCTGTATCTTGACTATTTTGAGAATGAAAAAGAGGCCTAGACACGCCAAACCGATGGCCACCCCGAGAATAATATTGCCAAGAAGCGTGCTGTATAGCCGATCCATTGACTCTGGATCGGATACGGTGAATATGCCCATCATGACAAAAGGCATGGCGAAAATAGTGTAGCCTTGGAACTTGCCTTGGGCCACATAGGTGTCAATTTTTTGTGCCAATCTGACCCTTTCCCGGATGACACCGGTTATAGTGTCAAAAACTTCGGCAAGGTTGCCGCCGGTTTCGCGCAAAATATTGACACTTGAGACGAACATTTCATTGTCCTGGGTGGGCACTCTTTTAACCAAGTTCTCAAAAGCCTCTTCCAGAGGAACGCCAATTCTCGTTTGTTGTAAAATCTGATTAAACTCTTGGCTCACAGGAGCCGGCAGCTCGTCCACCACCAGGCCCAGGGACTGGGGCACCGACAAACCGGCCCTCAAGCCGTTGGAGAGGAGGTTTAAAGCGTCGACCATCTGGCCTTGATATTTTTTAATTCTTCTTTCCACCAAGGTGTCTAATAATGGTCTTGGAGCTATCCAGCCAATAATCGCCACAACCACGGAAACCATGGCCCCTGTCG
>JBBDND010000288.1:0-9991 GCA_040877865.1 Bacteriovoracaceae bacterium
GCGGGTTTGGCCTTTTCCTCCAGGCAGGCCAGCATCAACTGGTCCACCCCTTTACTGGCAACCGCCACCGTGGGAACCACCTTAGCCCCCAGCATTTTGGACAGCTTGTCTAGATCCAGCTTAAGGCCTCTTTTCTCGGCGATGTCCATCATGTTTAGCGCCACCACAAATTTTTGTCCCAACTCCTTTATTTGCAAAGCGAGATAAAGACTCTTTTTTAAATTAGTGGAGTCCACAACCAGAACCAAGACGTCGGCTTTTTCTTCTTTTCTTTTATTGAGAATATAATCGCGAGTGACTTTCTCGTCCAAACTGGCCGCGTCTAGAGTGTAAACTCCCGGCAAGTCCACAATGTCTATTTCTTGATCTTGAAAATTCGTCTTTCCTTGTTTTTTTTCAACGGTAATTCCCGGAAAATTGGCCACTCTTTGCCTGTTTTTGGTCAAGGCATTAAAGAGAGCGGATTTTCCGCTATTGGGCAATCCAACTAAAGCAAACAACGACATACTTACTCCGAATCCAAGTCGGTCACTTCCACCAACATGGCCTCGTTCTTGGTCAGCGCGTACTGTCCATCGTCAATTTGAAACAATAGCGGATTTCCAAACAAAGGAGCTTTTCTTCTTAATTCAACCACTTGTCCGGGATAAAAGCCCAGTTTATTGAATTTATCAAGATAGGCCCCATTGTCATGAATGGAACTAATGACGTATTTTTTGTTCTTCTTGGCTTCGGAAAGCCGCAGTGGAATAGACTTGTTTGACACATTAAACATATATCTGAACTAACAAACTCTTAAGAGAATGTCCACTCTTACATAGTGGTTTCGCCGGCTCCATCTGTGGCGGGGTCGCTTTTAAACTGATATTGGTCGCTAATTTCCAAGTTTTTCGCGATCAAGGCCTGTCTTTTCAAGTTCTCCTTGTATCCCTTGTACAAAGCCTGCAGGCTGCCCACAATAAGCTCTTCCGATTCAGACGCTTTGCCTTCAAGCTCGGAACCCCTTTCTTCAACCTGGGAGTTTCTTTCCATTTGGGTTTTGACCGCGGCCAGATCCTGGGAAGTTTTAAGTTGGTTGGTGGAATTTTGCGCGGAATTTATAATCATTTGAGTTTTGGACAGCGCCACCTCCAATTGCACCAGCCTTCTGTCCAGGCCGATATAGCGCTCGTCCATTTCTTGAAAGTGGCCATAGACCTTTTCGTAACCAGTTTGAAACTTTTTCACAACTTCAGGGTGGCTTATGCCTTTTTTAATATGGATAAAGTTAGCCAATCCTTGCGCCAGCTTGGCTTTTGACTCCGAAGCGGCCGCTCTATTGGACTTGATCGCCTCTTTGAGAGCGTCCAGGTCGGGAAGAGACACGGCCATGTCTTCCATGGAGTTTTTTAAAGTTCCAAAGTCGTTTTGGGCTTTTTCAAGCGAGTTCAAAACCTCTTTAAATGTCTTGTTTCGCTCGCGATGAAAACCTTCAAAACTTTTGGCGGCTTCAGTCAGAGCAATAACTCCCTCTTTGAAAGCTTTTAGATCCTTGATTTGCTCTTTGGAAGAGCTAAAGGCCTGCGCGTTTAAATCGTAAACTTGGTCGCTTGAGGCCTGAGCCTTTTCAAAGGAGGCGTAAAGCATCTCTATTTGATTTAATAAACGCCGTTTTTCATCGGAGGCTTTGGTCGCAAGTTTTTCAAACATGTCCAAGATGTTTGTTATGCCTCCGATCTCGTATTCTTTGCGCAGTTGCTCGCTATCTTCGCGGGCTTCTTGTTTGTCCAAGCGCTCAAATCGGTCTTCAAGCATCAGGCGCAAAGTTTTATCAATGGGATTCACAATAGAGACGGCCTGGTCCTTGATGGTCTCGCGCATGGAAAGCAACGGATAAAAGAAAAGCATGATTTTCTTTTGATGGTTGTATTTTACCGGGGAAACAAACATTTCATACGGCCTGGTTTCAGCGTCTTCATTTGGTCTGATTTGAATCTGATAAATCCCGGCGACATCGTTTTTTAAAGCCTCGAGCACCGGGTCGTCATGGCCTAGATTGGTCAACTTGGAAAGGTAGTCCCAGCTCATGTAATCTTTTCCGGCTTCGTCTTCGCTCATCTCCCAATCGGAACAAAATTGCTTGTTTGCCCATTCCACTTTTAAGTTCTTATCAAGCATTAAAGAAGAAAAAGGCAAGGCGTCCTGAAAGATGGCGCCAAAGCTCATCCTTTTATTCACATATTCAGAGGTCCTTTGCGCGAACTCTTGAAAGTCTTCGCTAAAAAGTTCCTCTTTCAACTCTCCTCTCCCGATGATTCCGTCGGCCATCAGCTCTTTTAAATTTTCTTCCAGCCACAGCCTGGATTTTTTTGAAGACCACTTTTTAAAGAAGAATCCCAAGAAGAAAAGAGACGACGCCAGACCTAAAATGCCCAGCATTCCCATGACATAATAGCGGCCCATGCGCTCCATCTTCAATTTTTGATAAGACAACTCGGGCGCGATTTGGTTTAACCACTTGGACAAAAGGACTTGCGCGCTGTTGGCGAGCTCCAAGGCGCTTTCTCTTTCCATCAGGAATTTTTTTAGCATTCCTGTTTCTGTTTTTAGGCTGGTTATTCTGCTAATAATTTCTGATTTTTCAGCGCGGGAGAGAACTGAATTCTCGGTAACTTTAACCATTGAGGCGAAATCTTTTTCAATGGTCTCAACCGCTTTTGGCAAGGTGTCCGCGCTCATTTTTTGTTGGCTGACGCTCAAAACCCGCTGGCTCATTCTCGTTAAAGTCCTCCAATTGTTTTTTTGCGCAAACTCGGAGAAGTTTTCCATTTTATCGTTAAACACTGAAACGACTTTTGAACTTTTTTGAAAAGACAACATGTCAGCGGCGGAAGTTTTGGTTTTTTGCAGTTCTTCAAAAACTTTTAGATATGACTCGTCCTCCACCAGACGGTGGAGCGTTTGCATTTCTTTTTCGAGGATTTCAATCTCTTCAACAACTTTTTTAGGGTTTTCTTTTAAAATGGATTTTTTCAAGGCCAAGGCAGGAGCGCCCTTTTGCAAATTTTCCAACGTGTAGCCCGCTTTGTGCAGCTCTTTGCTTCTGCTGCCGTCTATAAATCCAAGCTTCCAAAAATAAAAAATCAGACCAAGAGCCGCGAGCATAATGGCAATAAAAGAAATTTGATAAAATTGGGTGATGTTTTTGGTCAGCTTTTCAATCATCCTAATATCCTCTTAAAAATCACATTCCATGTGACCGGAAATAACGCTGTTTTATTATCACTTAATGGGAACAAAATTTGAAGCTTTTTAATTTTGGCCTGACAGGGCGCCAGGCCGAGATTCGGCGCCGGGTATTAGCCGGCTATGTCTTCATGAGAATCAAAATCGTTTTTAAGCTTGGCTTTGAGTTTTAAAATGGCTTGAGTGTGCAATTGCGAAACTCTGGATTCAGTCACGTCAAGAACTTGACCGATTTCCTTCAAGTTAAGATCTTCAAAATAATAAAGGGACAAAACCAATCTTTGTTTTTCAGGCAAAGCCTTAATGCCTTCTTTAATTATGTTTTGAGCGCTCTTGTAGTTGACCGCCGAAAAAGGGTTGGAGCTTCTTCTGTGCTCGAGAAGGCCCATCATCAACTTTTTATCCCCCCTGTTAAAGCTGGCGGAATCGTCTATATTAAGCAAAGAAACGGATTTGGATTTATTGACCATGTCATGAAAGTCTTCCAAACTGCATTCGAGCTCTTTGCACATTTCATCGTCGTTGGCAGGCCTCCCAAACTCTCTTTCAAGCTTTGCGTAGGCTTTTTCCAATTGCTTGGACTTTTCTCTTACCGATCTTGGAACCCAATCTTGCGAGCGCAGCTCGTCCAAAATGGCTCCCCTGATTCTAAATTCGGCGTATGTTTTAAATTTATTGTCTCTTGTTGGATCAAATTTTTGGATGGCGTCCATCAGGCCAATCACTCCGCAAGAAATCAAATCGTCCAGCTCAATATTGGAAGGCAACCTGGAGGCGATTTTTTGCGCTATAAACTTCACTAAAGGAGCGTACTCAACTATTACCTGGTCTTTCACCTGGGGATCCATGACGCATCTATAATCTTTGAGGTTCTTTAGTTTAGTTGAAAGTGATGACATGTGAGCTCTCCTTAGCTAATTGTTTGAACTTCTTGTTCCAATCTCTCTTTTGGAAGAGAGGATCGTTGAAACGAGGGAGTGTTCCTCTCGCCCAAGGATCTGCTCAAATCATCGGAATACTTTTTAACAACTTTAAGAAATTTTTTATGAAAGCCGGATTCGACATTATGTAGGAAAAATTTGTCAAATCTTGAGTGTTCCACATCAATTCTCTTCAGTCCGCCAAGGATATTTGTTCTGCAACCCAAGAAATTTTCCACTGTTTCGCTAATCGTGAGAGCGACCCGTTGAAATTGGCCTTGGGTAAGGTGCATGTTGACTAAAAGATGGTTTTCTTTGACGCCAAACTTGGCGCTTAAGACTTTCATTAAGGAATAGGAGTCGGTAATAGAAGCCTTGTCGGGGGTGACCACAAAAATGCGTTGATCGCAATAAGCGTTCAAGATCAAAGCCTCTCTTGAAAGGCCTGCCGGACAGTCCAGCATAATAAAGTCGTATTCGTCCTCATGGCCGTTGATAATGTCGACAATAAGTTCCTCAAATTTTAGTTTTGAATCAAACAGGTCCAAATCCCCGTTACAAGCGGAAAGCAGATGAAAATCTCCCTCGATATGCAAACAATCTTCAAAAGATTTTTCAGCCGTTAAAAGCGAATAAAAATTTGAGTTGTTTAAAGGAAGTCCCAGCCGAATGGCGGTGTTGGACAAGTTGTAATCGCAGTCGACAAGCAAAGTCTTATGGCCTTGATTGGCCAACTCTTTGGCGAATTTCAGGGCGATGGAAGTTTTTCCAACTCCCCCTTTTCCCCCGGTGAAAGAGACCGTCACCGCTTTTTTAAATGATTTTTTTCTTTCTTGAATGAGCGCTTGAATCTTTTCTTGGCGCGAGGAATTGAATGACAACAACCATTCGCTAGCTTTCTCCATAACTTCCTGTCCTTTAAACCCAAAATCCTTTCGGGCGCAAAAATTAACGAATCAAATTACAA
This sequence comes from Bacteriovoracaceae bacterium, assembly GCA_040877865.1. Lineage (GTDB taxonomy): Bacteria > Bdellovibrionota > Bacteriovoracia > Bacteriovoracales > Bacteriovoracaceae > UBA845. The sequence goes on from JBBDND010000288.1 coordinate 5,113, forward strand.
ATTAAACATGCCGGCCAAAATCCTTTCGGCCGTCGCTCCTTCCATGTCGTCGGGAACAGTCGGTCCCGTCCCAAAAAACTTCAACGGAAGATCGTTGTATTTGCAATGCGTGTTGACCAAAGCTCCATAATTCAAGCATTGATCAACATAAGAAATTATAACTCCATTTAGCCTGTCTTTGTACTTGGAAAGAATTTTTCTATTGTACAATTCTGAATGTATGGCAGATATGTTCGCCAAAACTTCCAATCTTTTAAAAGAGCGATTTAAAGTGTCCAAGATTTTTTTGGACTCGTCTTCCGCTCCCGCGTTGACTCTGATGTCCAATAAAATCAATTTATTTTCTTCAAGGCCTTTGCGGGCCTGCGCCATTAATTGAGACAGAGTTTCCACTGTCACGACGTCAAGTTTGAAAACATTTTGCGCAAACTCGTTTTGAATTTTGTCTGTCGCCGACGATCTAAGCCTTATAACTAGCGCGTTTTCCATCAACACGGCAAGTTTCATGGCCATGCTCGTTTGACCGGAAGAAGCCTCAGAGATCAAAGCGGTCACAACCGGAGTCCCCTCTTCTTGAGCGGAAGAAAAAAGAGGCATGCCCACGTTAATCATGGAGTTTAATTCCCGCAGGGCCAGATCAAACAACAAATCCTCGTCTTTTTGCTCTTCCTGGCTTAATTCAAACTTGGCTTTTTTAACAATGCCGGCGATGATCGATTCGTTTAATTCCAATGTTCGCAAAGAGTCCCGCAGATCGGCAATGGCGGGATTGCGCTCCTCGCCGCCGCGGTTCTTCGACAAGGCCGAGTTTTTGGTCAAGTCGAAAAGCTTTTGTTCTAAAATTTCAATTTGATTTTTTTGAGAGTCCAACTGCGCTTTTAAGCGCCTTTCATATTCATTGGGACCAACGCGCTCGGAACTTTCCACGTCCGCGCCCGCTCTTTCGTTGCCCGCTCTTTCGTTGCCCGCTCTTTCGTTACCCGCTCTTTCGTTAAGAGAGCTTTCTCTAACGAAAGTTTCTGTTTCTTCTTCCGGGCGATCGCGCCCGTCCAAAAAGTTGTTAAAATTTTCTTTTGAAGAATCAGCTTCTTCTTCGGGAGTTGTTAAAAAATCGTCCAATGAGTTTTTAAACTTGTTAGAGGCTTTTGAGACCGTGTTGACGACTCGATTGAGTCCCATGCTTCCGTAGCCGTTGGTCTCCTTGGGAGCTCTGTCATTGTACTCGTTGATCATATGATTAATTGAGCTGGAAGAACCTTGATAGAAATTTTCTTTGCTATCACCCAAAGCCTTGTCCACACGCGTTTTTTTGGTGTAACTCTCTTCAGAGATCGCCGCGGTGATTTCCACCCTGCTCTTTTTAAAGGCGCCTTTTAAGCCTTTGTTGGCGATCGTTTTTAAAATAATCGCGTCCGGGCCAAGCTCCCCTTTGACCTGGCGCAAACATTCATCCAAACTTTCAGCTTCAAATTTTTTCACATACATCTGTTACACCCTCACCGTTCCAAGGGACCTGATATTAATGTCCGGACTAAGTTCATTATGGCTAACCACAATCAGGCTTGGAATAAATTTTTCCGTAAGCCTTTTAAAATGTCTTCTGACAACTGGAGAACATAAAACAACCATTTTTTCTCCCATATTTGTGGCCTCTTCAATCCGCTCGTTCAAACTGGCAAGAATCGTTTGTGTCAGTTTGGGGTCCAGTGACAGCTGCTGTCCTTGCTCTGTCTGGATCAAGTTTTGAGCTATGGATTCCTCAATGCCTCGATCCAAGGTAAAGAGGGGAATGTCACCGGTGTCGCTTTTAACCTTTTCCGTAATTGTCCGGTATAAAGCTTCCCTGGCCATTTCTGTCAGGGAGTCAGCGTCCTTAATTATTGTACCATTTTCGGCAAGAGATTCAAGAATTGTCCGCAAATCTCTAATGGGCACGCCTTCTCTAAGTAAATTTTGCAGGACTTTTAAAACAGCCCCCAAATTCAAGATATCTGGCACTAAATCATCCACCAATTTAGGGTAATCTTGTTTAAAATTGTCCAAGACTTTTACCAGTTCTTGCCTGCCCAGCAACTCGTGCATATTGGTTTTTAAGACTTCGGTAATATGAGTGGCTACAACAGTTGACAAATCTACAACAGTATACCCGTTGTACTGGGCGTCTTCCCTAAGCTCGCCATTGATCCAAACCGCGTCCAATCCAAAGACCGGCTCTTTGGTCTCCACTCCGTCCATTTTTTCAATAACCGTTCCTGGATCCATCGCCAAGTAGTGGTCGGGCATTAGTTCGGCTTTTGCCACCACAACGCCCTTGATTCTTAAATTGTATTCGCCCGGCTTTAACTCCAAATTGTCTCGGATGCGCAACGAAGGAATAATAATCCCCCAATCAGTCACAAATTGCTTGCGGATGTGCCTGATTCTTTCCAAAAGGTCTCCGTCTTGGTCGGAATCCACAATATTGACCAGCCCGTAACCCACTTCCAGCTCCACCATTTCCAGGGCCAATAGGTCTTCCAACTCTTCCGGAGAGCTTTTCTTGTCCGCCACGGCCTCGATTTTGGAAGCTTTCTCTTCGTCTTCCTTTTTCTTTTCTATTCTAAAGGCCATAAAGGCGATAATTGAAGCGATCAACAAGAAAGGAAACATGGGAAAATCCGGCACCATGCCAAACAAGACCAAAACCCCCGAGGTGATATAAAGGGCCTTGGGCTGAAAGCCGAATTGCTTGCCAAGCTGCTCGCTCAAACCGACGTCGTCGGTGTTTCTGGTGGCGATTATGCCGGCGGCGGTGGAAATAATAAGCGCCGGAATTTGCGCGATTAATCCATCGCCCACGGTTAAAAGGGTGAAGACTTGAGTGGCCTCGCCAAAACTCATGTCGTTTTGGGCCACGCCGATGATAATGCCGCCCATGATGTTAACCGCGGTGATTAAAATCCCCGCGATGGCGTCCCCTCGAACAAATTTGGAAGCGCCGTCCATGGAACCGTAAAAATCCGCTTCCGAGGCGACTTCTTTTCGCCGCTCTTTGGCCTCTTGATCGTTTATAAGACCCGCGTTCAAGTCGGCGTCGATGGCCATTTGCTTGCCTGGCATGGCGTCCAAGGTAAATCTTGCGGCGACTTCGGCGACCCGGCCGGCGCCTTTGGTGATAACAATAAAATTGATGATGACAAAAATGATAAAAACAATAATTCCAACCGCGTAGTTTCCGCCCACCACGTAATTGCCAAAAGCGGCAATGATTTCGCCGGCGGCTCCGGCTCCTTCGTCTCCGCCCCGAATAAGAATGTTTCTGGTCGAGGCCACGTTAAGCGACAAGCGAAACAGCGTTATAACCAACAAAACGGAAGGAAAGGTGGAAAAATCCAATGGTCTTTTTAAATAAACTGAAAGAAGCAGAATCACAATTGAGCCGGCCAACACGGTGGTGATGAAAAGATCCATAACCATTGGCGTGACGGGGATGATCATGACTCCCAAAACGAAAATTAGGCCGATGGCAATCGCCAAATCACCTTGTCTTCCGAACGCTTTTAGTTTTTCAAACATGATTTTTCCTTCAATTAGCTAAGAGCTTTCTTTTTTCGTTTCAATTTATAAACAAAAGCCAAAATCTCGGCGACAGCTTTATACAACGATCTTGGCACTCCTTGCCCAACATTTACTGTTTTATAAAGAGCTCTGGCCAAGGGCACATTCTCGACAATCGGCACGTCATGCTCTTTGGCTATTTCTCGTATCTTCATGGCCAAATGATCCTGCCCCTTGCCCACAACCTCGGGAGCCACCATGTTGTCCTGGTCGTAGCGAATAACAATGGAGATGTGGGTGGGGTTGGTCACGATGACGTCCGCTTTGGGAACATCCGCGATCATGCGCTTTTGGGCCATTTCCCTTTGGATGGTTCTAATTCTTTGTTTGATCTCGGGGCTGCCCTCTTTTTCTTTGTGCTCTTGTTTAACTTGTTGCTTGGTCATTTTATGCTTTTCTTTATAGGCGTATTTTTCCCAAGCGAAGTCGGCCACGGCCACCACAACCAGCCCCGCCAAGATGGACAAAGAAAGTTTAAAAGCGAACATCTTTCCATAGCTAAAGGCTTCAGCCGCCTCGGTGTGAAGAAAGCCGGTAAAACCCGTCATATTTCCGGAAAGAACCACGTACGTGATGCCCAAAACAATAGAAAACTTTAAAAGTCCTTTGATGACCTCGACGATTGATTTCTTGGAAAAAATTCTTTTAAATCCCGCCATGGGATTGATTCTTTCCGGCTTTAACTGCAAAACTTCCGGAGAATACAAGATTCCCACTTGCGCCACCTGGGCCAAGATCCCAAGGCCCATGGAAGTCAAAAAGACGGGGCCGCAACATTTGCCGGCCATAATCAGGGTTTCTTCCAAGATTTCTTTTGCCAAAACTTCCGTATAGGCCTTTTTAAACTCCAACATGTAAAGCCATTCAATGTATTCAGAAATAACTTCAAAAATATACAAGCTGGACATGACCAAAACAGAGAGAACGCCGGTCAAGATCAAAACGCTGTTAAATTCTTTCGACGAGGCGACATCGCCTTTTTTCCGGGCTTCGTCCAATTTGTGCTGGGACGGCTCCTCTGTTTTTTCGCCTTGATCGTCCGACATCTAATTCCTTCTCGCTTTAAATACTGTTATTTTAAATCACAAACTGGAACCACTCGCCCAGTCTCTCAACGTACATTTTATAGGCCACATGGAAAAATTCTTCGGAAATCGCAAAGAAAACCAAAAGGCCGATTCCTATATTGACCACAAAGCTGACCATAATAATATTCATTTGCGGAATGGTTCTTGCCACAATTCCCATCACTAAATTCAATAAAAGGTTGGTGAAAAGGATG
>JBBDND010000289.1:0-9967 GCA_040877865.1 Bacteriovoracaceae bacterium
TGGCGTTGGGACTTTCACCCAACTAGTTTATTGCCATGCCCGGCACACAAAAAAAAAGGAGCCTTGCGGCTCCCTTTTGTAAGCGTCGAAAAATGTATTTTCAAACTTATTTTATGTTTACATTAACCGCGCAAGGCCCTTTTTGACCTTCGCCGACTTCGTATTCAACTTTGTCGCCGTCATTAAGCTGACCGCCTTCAACTCCAGTGATGTGAACGAAAAGATCCTTTCCGCCGTCGTCGGGAGTAATGAATCCAAAACCTTTCTCTTGATTAAAAAACTTTACAGTGCCTGTTTGCATAACTTTCTTCCTTTAAAAAATAAAAAGGGCCGTATGGCCCGGTAATCTACTAGTATAAAGTTAATTTATATAAGGCATTTACGCATAATGCAATTTAATTTTGACTAAAAAGGCCATATTTTCCCAATTTTCGGAAAATTTAGCTCCCCAATTCATTAGTCATTTCGACAGAGCGCTTAAAAGCGGCCTCCAAGGCCTCCTCGGTAATTTGATCCAACTGCCGCTCCTGATAGACTTTGACCGCTTCAATGGTGACCCCGCCTTTAGAAGTGACTTGGGCAATCAAATCGTCCAAGGACGTGTCGCTGTTTTTTTCCATTAATTTGGTGGACCCCTTAAAAAGCTGAACTACTATGTCCCGGGCCTCTTTATCGTCAACCCCCCATTTTGCCAGTTTATCCGCCATGGTTTTGGCGAAATAAAACACATAGGCGGGACCTGAGCCGGAAACCGTGGTGACTTGGTCAAAACTTTCCTCGTCCGCAAGCGGGTGTGACGTGCCCACGGATCCGAAGGATTTTTCCACCAGCGCTTTCTCTTGCGAAGAAACTTCGTCGGAATGCAATAATAAGCTCACCCCTTCGTTGTACATCATGGGAGTGTTGGGCATGACTCTTGTCACCTTTTTGGCGCCAAGTTTATTTTGAATGGTTTTAATAGGCATGGCCGCCATAATGGAAATCCAATGCTTGGCCCCCAAGTCAAACCCCGCCGCCTCAAGGTCTGAAACCAAACCTGCAAATTGTTGCGGCTTGCATCCGATAAGAATGGAGTCGGCCTCTGAAAGCCCGGCGTGATTCTCGGCGGATTTTCCGTTCACGGCGCCGGCCAGCGCTTTAGATTTTTCCATATCGGGATCAAACATCACAAACTTCTGCTTCGGATCCGCCTGATGAACGCCTTTTACAATGGCGCTTGCCATGTTTCCACAGCCAATAATTCCAATCATTTCATATTCCTTTTATTTTTAAAATTTACTCTCTAATTTGGCCCTCGCCCATAACCACAAATCTGGTGGTGGTCATCTGTTCCGCGCCCATGGGGCCGTAGGCGTGAATTTTGGTGGTTGAAATTCCAAGCTCCGCTCCAAGGCCGAGTTGGCCGCCGTCATTAAAGCGGCTGGACGCGTTCACCACCACGCAGCTCGCGTCCACCGAGCTTAAAAATTTGTCTTGGGCGGCTTGATCTTCGGAGACGATGACCTCCGTGTGATGACTGCCATATTTGTCGATGTGCTCTATGGCGCCGTCTAGGCCGTCGACAGTTTTGATGGAAAGGATATTTTCCAAATATTCAGTGGCCCAATCTTGCTCGTTCGCCTCTTTAAGCTCGGCCTTTGAGTGAGTCATAAATTCTTTGTCCACCCTAAGCTCGGTTCCCTTTTCCTGAAGTCTCTTGGTTAAATCCTGGGCAATTTTGGGAACAAGATTTTTGTGAATCAAAACAGTTTCGATGGCGTTGCACACTCCTGTTCGTTGAGTCTTGGCGTTGACCACCAAGTTCAACGCTTTTTCCAAGTCCGCTTTGTCGTCGAGATACATGTGACAAAGTCCTTGAAAGTGGGCAATCACCGGCATTTTCGCCTGCTTGTACACGTGATTGATAAGCCTTTCTCCGCCTCTTGGAATGACCACGTCAATAAACTCGTCCAGCTCCAATAGCTCGTCCACCACTTCCCTTTTATCCGAGGCAAGCACCTGAACCGATTCTTTGGGGATATGTTTGCCAATTGTTTCCTGAATAATCTTGCCCAAGACTTCGTTTGAATGCTTGGCCTCTTTTCCGCCTTTTAAGACGATGGCGTTGGAAGACTTAATGGCCAGGGCGGCGCAATCCACCACCACGTTTGGACGGGACTCGAAAATCATCAAGATGACTCCCAGAGGAATTCTTTGGCGTTTGATCTTGAGCCCGTTGTCTTGAGTGAACTCTTTAAAAAACGACCCCACCACTTCTTCCTGTTCGGAAATGGCGCGAACCCCGGCGACCATGCCTTCAATTCCTTTTTCATCCAACTTTAACCTGTCGGTCATGGCGCTGTTAAGCTTGGCCTCTTTGGCGTAGGCCAAGTCTTTTTTATTGGCCTCTATAATTTCATTTTGTCTGTTAATTAACTCGTCCGCCAGCTCGTTAAGAACCTTTTTGCGGGTGGAGTTGTCAAGCCTTCTCAATTTTTTGGAAGCCATTTTTGAATTTCTAGCTAACTCTTTCATTTTCATTTTTTTGATCCTCGTTTAAAACTAAATTAATGGTTTGCACAACTTCATTGGCGGCTTTAAAGCCCAAAATCTCTTCAATTTCATCGCTGTGCTTTCTTTTTATCCGGTGGACATCGGACATGTCGTACTCGGAAACTCCCACCGCGAAAACTTCGCCGTCATGGGTGATGTCCACGCAATCTCCTTGGTAGAACTCTCCGCTAACCCCCACAATTCCTTTGGCAAACAAGGACTTTCCTTTAAGCAAAGCTTTTTTGGCGCCATGATCGACTTCAATATAACAGTTCAACTTCTTTGTCGATATTAGCCAGGCTTTGCGCAACTCCGGGTCGTAAGAGCTCTTTGGTCCAAAAAGCGTGCCGGTGTCGGTGGTCAAAGGATCCAACACGATGCGGTTATTGTCCTTTGAGCTAATAATCGCTTTGATCCCCAGGGGAGTCACTTTGTTGACCGCGTGAATTTTAGATTCCATGCCGCCTCTGCCGCAAGTTGTTTTAGTGGTCATGTCGACATGGTTTAGACACTCGTCAAAACTGACTTTCCTAATTAGTTTTGCGCCTTCTTCTTCGGGATCTTTATCGTAAAGACCTTGAGCGCTGGTGATAATCAGCAACGCGTCGGCGTTGACCATTTGAGCGGCGCTTGCGGCCAGGTGGTCGTTGTCCCCCACGGTTATCTCCGTGTAAGAAATGGAATCGTTTTCGTTTAAGATGGGTGTGATATTATTTTTTAAAAGCACTTCAATCGTTTGTTTGGCGTTTAAAAAGCGCCTTCTCTTTCTAAAGTCGTCGTGGGTCAGCAAAATCTGGGAACAAATATTGTCGTTTTCTTCAAAAAGAGCCGAGTATTTATTAATCAGTTTTGGCTGTCCAATGGCGCTGGCCGATTGTTGCAAATCAATTTTTCCCTCTCTAGGCAAATGTCTTTTTAAAAAAGCTTTTCCAACATTTACCGCGCCGGAGCTAACCAGCACAACCTCAATACCTTTGTCTTGCAGCTCGCAAATATCTTCTACTATAATGCGCATCTTTCTCAGATCGCATTTGCCATTTTTCTTCATGGTCACGACATTGCTTCCGACTTTAACGACTAGCCTTTTCACGCCCTTAAGTTCTTCGCGCAGTTTCATGCAACTCCTTGTGTGTTGTTTTTAAGTCTTAGGTTGTGTTCACTTTAATACATATCTTATGAAATTAGCCTAAAGCATTTGAAAAATTCGGTTTTACCTAATTTGCTCGGGAAACGGTACGGTTATAATGTAAATACTTCACAGCTAAATTAGCCAAACTTGACAAAACTATTGTCTTTTTATTGCAACGCATGCTTTATGGCCGGCAATGTGAAGGATTATTTAAACTGAGCCAGGAAGTCTTTTATTCTTGGCGCCCACCGCAAAAACACTGGCCTTGGGAGAATTTTTTAATAAAAATTTAACCGCTCCCAAAACCAATTGAAAAGACTCCCCAATTTCAACCCTGTTTTTGTCAGTCATTATAACTTTGTCCGGAAAAAAATCCTTTTTTTCAACCATGATACGCTCTTTAAATCTTTCTAAACATAAATCCTTGGATCCGAGGTTTTGCTCGTCTAAATTTCGAACTCCCGCCACCGCGACTCCCGCGGCCGGTTCCGCCGACACAGTCCTCTTGGCGCAAGCGCCTTGCGCCACTCCTTCCAGCGAGTGTCCGGTTCCCACGGCGCCTATGACCGCGTCGATCTGACTTTTAAAACTTTCTCGAAATTCTTGGCCTATAATTTTGTAATACTTTGCTTTTTGAGGATCAAACATTTGATTAAAAGGATGAATTTTTTCCTTTTTAATAAACTCTTGATAGCGCTCGTACGCGCTCTCCATTGGCGCCAAATGTATTCGCGCTCCCATTTTTATCAAATTGTTTTGTAAAGATTTAGGAGCGGTGTCGGGGAGAAATAAATGAGAATTTAAATGGTATTTTTGTGCGTAAAAAGCAAGAGAAAGCGCCGTGCTGCCGGCGCTGATTTCGGCAATATCTCCTCCAGCTTGAATGGTCCCCCGCTCCAATAGCTCTTCCAACTCGCCTTTGACCATATGGTCTTTTATGGAGCCTCCGGGAGCTTCCCCTTCAAGACTTGTATAAACTTGCGCTTCAGGAAAAGGTTCCATGAGCCAAGGGTCCACAATTTTTGCAAAAAAGCTCATTAAGCCGCCCGCTTTAAAGGCGCCGCGCTTCTTGCCCGATAATCCGCCTGAAAGACTTCGATGCGCAGGTTTGCAAGATCAATAAACACCCCGCTAGGCGCCACGGGACGATGCCCAAGTTTAACAACGTGTTTCATGATTTCCGCCGCGCAGGCCGCGGCCGTGGCCTCAACTCCCGATACAATAAAAGGGATGGAGCCGTTTCCTTGCATGGCCTTGCTCATTTGCTCTTGCATATAAAATGGAATTTCCGGGGCCAAAAAATCCACAAAATTTTTGATGTTTTCTTGATAAGATTTTCCTATTTCCATGCCGGTCAGCTCTTCAAATGAGGGAGTGTGAGAATTAAAAATCACCACAGAAGCGCAAAACCCCATGGCCCCGCAGGAAGCCACCGGCACGCCTTTACTCTTGGCCGTTCGGTTAAAAAGAATTTTTTCTTTCAAGGCAAAAACATCGATGACATCCACCGCCCAATCAACTCCTTCAAGAAAGCTTTCAACATTTTGCGCTTTTACTCCTTCTGGAAAAACTTTAACTTGAATATCGGGATTTATATCGCGAGCTTCATCCAAAAGGCTCTCGTCTTTTCTTTTATTCAAGGTGGATTCTTTGGCGGCCCGCTGCCGGTTAATATTGGATCTTTCATAAATATCCGGATCGGCGACGTGAAATTTTTCAAAGCCCATTCTTACCAAGTTGATAAATATAGAGCCGCCCAGTCCAAGCCCTCCAATGGCAATGCTTGTTTTTTTTATCGCGGTTTGATCCCGGCAGGACAAAATTCCCTCGTGCCGCAAGAAGCGCTCTTTATAATCGGAATTGGATTTCATGGGAATCCCCCTCTCTTAAGTTTTTATTCATGTTTGTGCCAAAACGTGACGCGCTATACTAAATAGAATAACTCAATTAAAAAGATGAGGAGGTCAAAAATGGCAAATATTAAAGATATTCATAATTTAAGAATTGTCACAGTGTCCCCGCCATACGACACCTGGAAAAATTTATTGGCAAGGGAGCTCTTTAACCAGGCGATAGATGTTCGCTTAAGAGGCTTTGCAAAGGAATATCCTTATGGAGTCATGCCTATAGACACCAGCGATTTTATCGCCCACCACAATTTGGTGTGTCTTGATCATGGGAGCGAGCAAAGTTTAGAAGTTTTATCCGCGTTTAAAACTGTCGCTTTAAAAAAGTGCCAGACTCACAACGTCCCCTTTCCGGCCTTGTCTTTAGTAAAGCTGGCGGGAACACCAGACCATGTTCGAGCGGTGGAAGACATTATGGAAAACGCCTTGGAAAACAAAAAAGAGCTGGTGTACATGGCCTCTTACACTATGAAACCTCAAGTTCGAAACAATCCCGTTCTCTTGCGCAAGCTGCGGGAAATTTTTAACGCCATGTACAGTTTAACCAACCTGGCAAACGGCTTTGATGAAATTTTGGTGGGGGGAACCATGCGCTTTAAAATGCACGAGCGCTTTGCAAGGATAGGACACTCTCCCCTGTCTCTGGACGGCGAAGAGCTCCCACCCATTCATGTGGAACATTTGGCCAAAGAACAAGTCCAAGTTATGCATCTTAACGCTTTTTCCAAAGAGGCCCGCGCCATGGCAGAACCTTGGTTGGAGTTGTGGAATCAAAGAATAAATATCCAAGCCGCCAATGAGAACGAAAACTTAAAACTTGCGGGCTGATTAATGGTCCTGACGCAATTTGGAAACCACTTGCGCGTAACCGTAGTCGATTTCAAAAAGACAAAACTCGTCTCCTCTATGAACGCAGCTGGTTTCCCGCACTTCCGGCCAAGGCAAATCCAAGTAGCTGACTAGCGAAGCGAAAAAGCCTTCTTTCCACTTGCAAACCCTGGCGCTGCCCAAATGAGGAGCGCCCATTTCTTCGGCCACGTCTTTTATAGAGCGGGCCTTGATGGCGCAATCGCTGTCGGTAACGCGAACGAATTCATACAGGCAATTTTTTTCATAAAGCTCCACGCTGTTTAAGAACATCTCGTAAACTTTTTTGGGGCTTTCCGCTTGGGAGTAAGCTTGGCCGATAAGAGTGCTCCGATTGGCAATATGAGTGTAAGAGCCCATGTCATAGATGTCTTTGTCCGAATATTGGCAGCGATGCAGATAATCGCACAAATCTGTTATAAATTGCATGCTCACCCTGCCAAAAGGGTTGTTTACCAAACTCTCTTCAAGACCAAAATTTCTCATGCAACCAAGTCGCGCCTTCCAACCGTATTTCGCCTCGATAAAATCCAAGGAGAAGCTGGAGCTTCTCCAGCGTCCGTAAGCGGCTTTTTGATACCTTGGCGGCACTTCAATATTCGAAGCTCTCAAAGGCCGCAAAGCTCTAAAATTTATTTGATTGCTTAAGATGGCCTCTTCGCTCACGCCGGCAAGCCCCGCTACGGCGGCCAACTTGTCCTCAGGCAAAGGTTTTGCTCCGCTTTTGAATCGGAGATAGTCGAGCTTGGACATTTGCAAAAAATCCAACCACATCTCATCCTCAATCCGCAAGCAGGCCTTAACCCTCTCTAGGTTGTCTATAAATTGAGGCTGATCCAGCTCCATTAAAGCTCCTTTGGGGGCTTTAATACCAAAGGGCGCTGTATTAAGAAAGATTTAGTGAATCTTTTTCATAAAAAGCCTTTTTTATTGCGATCAATACGGCGAAGGCTTACCTTAAGAACATTAATAAAACCTTATTTTAGCATATTTGGCGCAGAACTTGGCTGGAGCAAATGACATCCTCTTTAAAGCATAAGCAAATCCCTTCTAATCCCTCCTTGGACGGCGCCGCCCATGAATTAAAGAGTGAGCTTTTCTTGGAAATATCTTCTCTGGTGTTCGCTTCTTTGGACAAAGAGACGCTCTTAAATCAAATTGGCCGCAGTTTGAATAAAAACTTTAGCGGATATTTTTACGTTGTCTTCTTAAATTCCCAAGGAGAAATGGAATTGGAATTGGCGCGGAATGAAACGGGAGCGCAAAAATCCGATCTCGGCCAAAAACTCAAGGAGTCCTTGCTCAACCGCAACAACAAGGTCGGCCCGGCAAACGTCCTAAGAACCTTGGAGCCCGAGCTCTTCAACTTTGACGAAGGGCGCCTCGCAAGCGAGGAGCTTCCCAATTCGTATTTTCATTTTTTAAAAAGCCTTAACATGAGCTCTTCAATTTGCCTGCCTTTAACTGGCCACAACTCGCTCATGGGCTGTCTTGGTTTTTTAAGATCCTCGGCAAATACCCCTTTTGGGCAAGAGGAGCTGGTTGTGGCGCAAGAAATCGCAAGACCGGTGGCCATGGCCATTCAAAACGCCAATCTTCACAAGAAGGTAAACGAATCGGAACAAAAACTTTCCACCATCGCCAACACAATTCCCGCTCCACTGGCCTACGTCGATCATCACGGCCGCCTAACATTTGCCAACGCCAGTTTTTTAGAAACATTTTATTTATTTGAGCAAAAATGGGAAAATGAAAAATTAAGTTCAGCGCTGCCCATAAACATCCATCAAGAAATTAAGCTCAGAATGCCGCAGCTTCAGGCCGGCGCGGAACAAAGTTTTGAAACAAATTTTGTAAACCTTTTGGGCGAGCGGCGGGAGCTGGAAATTAAACTTGTGCCCAAGCGCGATCTTAAAACGAAAGGCGGCTGGTTTCTCATTTTTATCCAAGACCAAACCGAATCAAAAAAAGCCAAGCTCTTGCTCCAATCAAGCAAAGAAGCGGCGGAAGCCGCCAATATCGCAAAAAGCCAATTCTTAGCGAATATGAGCCACGAAATCCGAACCCCGCTAGGCTCAATGATGGGATTTGCGGAAATGATCAAATATTATGGCGACAGTCTGGAGACCACCAAAGAATGGAGCCAAAAAATATTAAACTGCGGCCATCACCTTCTCGAAATAGTCAATAACGTCTTGGATTTGGCCAAAGTTGAGGCTGACAAGATAGAAACAACCATAGAGGTTTTTGATTTTAAAAGCTTTATGCGGGAGCTTGAAGAATCGTTCCCTTCCAATAAAGATGTGGCCTTAAAAGTTTCTATTCATCCCTCAACTCCCGCTTATTTAAAGTCGGACAAAACTCTATTAAGACAGATACTTTTTAATATCATCGGCAACGCCCTCAAATTCACGGAACGCGGCGAAGTCGAGGCCAGTGTAGCCTTTCAAGAAAAAGATTCTCTTTTAAACATTAAGGTAAAGGACACCGGACCGGGCATGAGTCCCGAGCAAACCAGCAAACTTTTTAAAAGATTTTCTCAGTTGGATGGATCAAATCAACGCAAGCACGACGGAACCGGACTTGGACTGGTCTTGGCGCAACGAATGGCAAGAACTCTTGGCGGGGACGTTGTCTTGGCGGCCACCGAGCCAGGCAAGGGATCCACCTTTTGCGCCAAAGCGCAAGTTGAGCCGGCGGCGTCGCCGTTACAAACGATAACTCCGCAATGCCGGCCCCAAACCGAGCTGGTGGAAAGCAAGGCCCTGCTGCTCAAAAATCTAAATATCTTTATCATAGACGATTCGGAAGACTTCCGCTTTCTTCTTAGCTCGTTTTTTAACGCTCTTGGGGTGAAGATAAAAACTTTTGCCGAGGGAGAGAAGGCAATCAGCGCGCTTAGAGAGTTCTCAGTGGACATGATCTTTTTGGATCTTCAAATGCCTCATATGGACGGCTATAAAGTAAAAGAAAAACTGCGCCAATCTCATTACGACGGGCCGATCCTCGCCTGCACCGCCAACGCCATGAAGGCCGACAAGGAGAGGGCCTTGGCCGCCGGTTTTTCAGATTACATCACCAAACCTGTTAAAATGGAAATTCTCATTGATGTCACAATAAAGCATCTTCAAGAGGCAAGAGCGATAAACTGAGTCGGCACCGGAGGGTACAAGATGAAATCGATAGTGGGAGTCACTAGCGCGCAATAAAAGCGCTTTTGCGCCTCATCCTCTTTTAACAGGCCTAATTTGACCCAATAATCGCATTTAAAATCCAATAACTCCCCTTCTAGCGGCCGCATCAATTGGTGATACACCATTTGGTCTCCCAAAAATCCGTAAGGAGTTCTCATGACTCCATGCAAACGCTGAGTTAAAAAAAAGGCTTTATCCGCTCCTGTGGCAAAAGGAGTTTTCGGCGTTGGCGTTTTTTTGGCGCGCAAGCTTAGACCTAGGGCCCCATGTTCGGACTTGGCGTTGCAGCCGTATATGTCGTAACCCCCAAAGTTGTCTCGGTTCACAAGTATTTCAAT
>JBBDND010000290.1:0-9950 GCA_040877865.1 Bacteriovoracaceae bacterium
AGGTTTTTGGCGGCTCCCTCGTCCATCGCCATGGCAATTTTTTCGCCGGTCACAACCCCCATGGAGCCCCCCATAAAGCGAAAGTCCATGCAGGCCAGCGTCACTGGTTGACCGTCCACTTTGGCGTAGCCGCAAACAGTGCCGTCTTTTTTGGAAGTGTTGGCGTACGCTTTCGACAGGCGGTCGTTATAAGAAACTTTATCGTGAAAGTTAAGCGGGTTTTTAGTTTCTAAATCGGCTCCAAATTCTCTAAAACTTTTCGCGTCAGTGAGCATTTCGATTCTTTTTTCCGCGTCGAGCCTATAATGGTGGTCGCAGAAAGGACAAACGTTTTGATTGGCGTCCAGTTTTTGAGTTTGAAGAATTTCAGAGCAGCCGGCGCACTTCTTCCAAATGCCCGCGGGCGTGTTGGTGGGTTGCCTTTTTACATTCTTTAATTTTGGATTTTTTACGCTATTAAACCAGCCCATAGAAGCCCTTTTCCCCTCGAAATAAATTATATGGTAGTCAATTTTGCCCCTGAAGTAAATTAACCATTGTGAAATCACGGTCCAAGTGATTAAATCTTACATATTGGCGTAAAAACGCATGCAAATTGAAAAGGGAATTTCAATGTCGTATTATGTTAATCCCCACAACCATCAATGTCCTTGGCATCCTTACGCCGAATTGTTCGGATCGCCCAATATCAAATGGTGCGAGGAAACTTTGTGCCACTGGATATCCGAGCCGGCCAATACTTACTCAAACGCGCTTTATTTAATTGCCGCCGTCTATATTTTTTGGCGGGCCAATCGTTCTCGTCAGCCTGAATTGTTGTGGTTTGCCCCCGCCATGTTTTTTATGGGGCTGTTTTCTTTTATTTATCACATGTCCAATAATTATCTGACCCAAATTTTCGACTTTGTCGGCATGTTTTTATTTGTCTATTGGATGCTCACTCTTAACGCTTCCAGAATTGGGTGGATTGGAAAAAAGAATAGATTCCCGGTTTTAGCCGCGCTCACCCTCGTTTCCGTGGGCGCTATTCATGTCATGTATGTCTTTCATATTAAATTCCAAATTATTGTCGCTTCCGCGGCCATCGCTATTTTTCTTACGGAGTGGAGGGCCAATAAAAGTTCCGATTCTCCTGTCGACTACAAGTTTTACGCGGCCGGAATGGGCTTCACGGCGTTGGCCTTCCTGTTTACCCTGCTTGACGGCGCTCGGGTTTGGTGCGACCCGACCAACCACTGGGTTCAAGGACACGCCCTTTGGCACGTCTTTTCCGCCATAGGCCTGACCTTGATCTATCATCATTATGAGCAGTTTCAATTCTCGGAGCGCCCCAATATTGATTACGATGTTGATGAAATTGAAACTCAATTGGAAGTTTGATGGACTCCCTTTACCCCAATCCCCATCCTCCCGGCTGTTTTTGGCATGGAGCGGCTGAAAAGTTTGGCGCTCCAAACCTCAAGTGGTGCGAGGAGACCTTGTGCCAAGTAGTTAGCGAACCGGCCAACACTTGGTCAAACATCGCTTTTTTTATCTTTGCGGGGATCATCTTTTATTTCGTTAAAGACAAAAAATCTAAATCTCTCAAATGGATTCCTTGGGC
Organism: Bacteriovoracaceae bacterium; assembly: GCA_040877865.1. Classification (GTDB taxonomy): domain Bacteria; phylum Bdellovibrionota; class Bacteriovoracia; order Bacteriovoracales; family Bacteriovoracaceae; genus UBA845. The sequence goes on from JBBDND010000290.1 coordinate 1,604, forward strand.
CTTTCTTTTAATGGCGGCAGGCTCCTTCTTTTACCACACGTCCAACTTCTACATTTCGCAGGTTTTAGATTTTTTTGGAATGTATCTTTTAATTCATTGGTTGTTGGCGCTTAATTTAATTAGGGCAAAAATCTTTGACCATAAAAAGGCGGTTGTTTTTTACGCCTCCTTTATTGTGGCAAACTCTGTAATCTTGCATCTGATGTATCTAGGCCAATATCGCTTTCAAATGCTTATCGCCATTGCCGGCGCCCTCATATTTGTTTCCGAGTTTTGGGCCCGAAAAAAAGGCTCCATTCCTCCCAACAAGAAATATTTTATCGGCGCCATCTTGTCCGTGGTGGTTGCCCAAATTTTTTCTCTTTTGGATTTAACCAGGGTCATTTGCGATCCCACCAACCATTTTTTCCAAGGCCACGCGCTTTGGCACATTCTTTCAGGGTTAGGCCTGCTGCTTGCTTATAAACATTATGAGCAATTTGACGGCAAACTTCCCTAAAAACGCCCATCTTTATTGGCGCCTAATTCCAAAAGTTTTGGGCAAATACGCCCTTAAACCTTTGAATTCTGGACTCCCTTCCTTAAGAAAGATCTTAAAACAGACTTTGCGGCTAAACTAAATGAAAAGGAGTTCCGAAAAAGAAAGCAATGGTCAAAAATATTTTATTTTTCATATTTACTATTCTTATTAGTCTGTCCAATCTTTCGGCCAAGGCTTCTTCTTATGTGACCTATCCCGACTTTGTTCTGATGGAGCGGCAAAAAAAAATTGAAGTCATTGATATGGTTCAGCGCTACACAGTTGAAGCGGAATATCAGAGCGACCTGCTTTTAAAAAAGAATTCTCCTAAATACACCTGGGTGGATTGGATCGCTAATTCTTTTACCGCCTACGCCAATCGAATCTCTCTTGACAACGCCAGATGCATGTATGGCGGTTGGTTTTCAATAGCGTCAAAGACGGAAGCCAGCGGCAATCCGCTGTATTGCTCAAATCCCAAATATTTAATGGGAGACACTAATGCAAGCGGGATAAGATTGCAGGAGGCTCAAGACTCCGACGAAATTTTAAATGACGGCGCCAATTTTAGAGGCGACTTGGAAGTCTCTAGGGCGGTTTATAAAGAAGTTTATGAGCAAGTTCGCGATAAAGACGAATATTTCATTATTTATTTTGAGCCAGAAGACGCTTTAAGCATCAGTCTTGAAGAATCTCCAAGACTGCCAGAAACTTCGGACCAAGGCAGAGAGTGCGATGTTGAAGGCAGCGGAGACATTATTTGCAATCCGGCCATCTTTGGAAAGCCAAAAGGAAAACCTCTGTGCGTGCCCGGCGATCAAAACAAGCACGGGTATAACTCGAGCTACTTGTGCCAACAAGCGGTGGCCCACATTAAAAAGAATGAAGAAGGAAAATACGATAATGTATATGACGAAATGATGGAAGAGCTAATAGCTAAGCTTGTCAGGCCGGAGTCCGAGGCTCCCCGCGGCGTCTTTTTAAACACGATGCGATCCATGTATAGCATGTGCATGTGCGCCAATGACGGTAATTACACCGATTACAAAGGGCATATGAACGAGGAGTACGCGCAGCGCATGTTCAATACCCGAACATGCGTGGGACTTGTCAATCAGACCAAGGAGCTTTTAGATCAGATTCAAAGCAGCGAAAGTTGCGAGCAAGTTTTTGACCACGGCGATCAAGACTGGTTGGAATTTGCCACCAAGGCCTCTCGCAACCTAGAGCGGGAAATAACAAGTTGGCGCAACCTGGCCGACATTCGCAGCAGACTCAGCGAAGACGAAGATCCTTTCCGCTATGAAGAAAACAGCATTCAAACGATTAGAGACGAAGCAATAGCCGAGCGAGGAACTGAAAATTATTGCCACGTGGACTTGGAAGCTCCTGTTTCGCTCGCCCAATGCATCATCGGAGACGAGAAAAAAACGGAAGATAGCGTCACCTTTAGCGCCATCGTAAAAAAAGATGAAGAAGAGCTGGAAGGATATTCCCTTAAAAAAGGCGACGCCGACGTTTCAAGCGCGGACGGAGTTTACTCTATCGCCTTAAGCGAATTTGGAGAGGATCAAGGGCCCATGAGTCTGTCTTTTGTAAAGGAAGGCGAAGAAAGAGTCGCGTGCTCCTTGCAAGTCCCCTCCGACGATGACTTGACTCCTCCAGACGAAGACAACGCCTGCGAGCTGGCCCTAAGTTCGGAACCCACTGAAGGCGGCTTTCACGTCACGGCCAAGATCACAAGCGACGGCGAACAAATTGAACCAGGAACCGAGGGCTACAGCGTTTCGTTCACCAACACCTCCCAAGAAGCCGAGCAAGTCGCTGTTGTTGAAGACGATGATATGCTGGTAGACGATCACAATGAGCCGGCCTCAACTGGGGACAAGCAAGATAACGCGGTGGAAGGCAGAAGCTTGGCTACTATTGAGGACTCTTTTAAAACTTTTGTCGCTTCCAGCGAAAACGATCAGATTATTCACGCAAGCCTTGCCGGGCCAGACGGATCAAGCTGTTCAGCCGAAGCGACTTACACACTTAAAGGTCTCAAGCCGCCAAGAGAACTTACCCCTCTCAATCCCAAATTAAAGCGGGTTCCAGGCTTTAGAAGGCCTGGAAAAAGTGGCGGATTCATGCGAGGAAATCGTTAATTAAAATGAAATCTGACATCGTCGGCATAAAGGATATGCAAGCGCTCTTCTTTTAACGCGTTAATTTCTTGGATAAGCTCTTCTTGGTAATTCGGCTTAAGATGTCCCAAATATATGGGGACTTTGCCTGGCATTTTTGCGATTTCTTTTTTCATGGAAGCGGGGGTGTGATGGTCTGAAAGGTCGGCCACGTTCTGGAGCTTATTGGGAAAGCTCACTTCACAAAAAATGGCTTTTAAATTCTTATAGGTTTTCCCTATTTCCCATATTCGATCTGTGGCCTTGGTGTCCTGAGTGAACAAAACGGCAACATCGCCCTTCTCAACGATAAAACCAAAGGCCTGGCGGGGTTTTTCCACGGGATGTTCCACATGCACAGGTAAAATGGAATATTCTCCGACTTTAAACTTTTTTTCTTCTAACACTTCGTTGAATTCGATAGTGGGCTTTTCCTTGGTTGGCAAAACCGAAAAATCAGGCCATATAACGTCGTTAAACAAATGGCTCTTGATCGCCCTGTGAACCGATTCATGGCAGTGCACTTGAAAGGGTTTTTTCTTAAGCCCAAAACAATTGTCGCAAATAAAAGCCAAATCTTTAGTGTGATCAAGGTGAGAGTGAGAAATCAAAATATGATCTATTTTGATTTGATCTTCTATATCCAATCCGGAAGCGACTGAGCCAGCGTCAATTAAGAGGGAGTCGTCAATTAAATAGCTGGTGGCGCTATAATTTTTTGTTACGCCGCCATGGCCTCCAATTATTTTTACCTGCACAGATCTCCTTGATTTATATGATAATTGTCGCCTAAAGCCCCCGACTTTTAAAGAAATTTTATTTTAGAATCTTTTTCCTATCGCTGGTCCAACTTTGAGTAGACGTCTTTAGAGGAGAGACCAGTTAACTCGGATAATAACTTTGCAAGCAGTTTGGGTTTGGCGCCTTTTTCCATAATCTCCCAAGCAAAATCCGCGGCGGCGCTCTTCAATGCGATTTTCTTTTCTGGGTTGCGCAAAAGAACAACAAACTCCCCTTTTTCAACAATGTCATTCGACAACGCCCCGTACTCCTTTCCTTTAAAACGATAAACGCTCTGGTGAGTTTTTGTAAGCTCTCGGCAAACCGCAAAATCCCATTCTGGAAAATGGCCCCCTAAGCTTTTCAAAGTTTTTTTAATTCTGGAGACTCCTTCAAAAAAAATATGAGAACCGTATTGGGAAGAGGCGGTGTTCACAAACTCGTTTAATTTTGACGTGTCCCTGCCTAAAAATCCGTGAAAGTGGAACGGGATGGCGGGAAGACCTGAAAGCTCCAAAGCCGCCATTACCGAAGTAGGCCCTGGCAATGTTTCCAATTTCACTTGGTGTTCGATGGCCAGATGAATCAGGGGCAGAGCGGGATCTGAAATCAATGGGCTTCCCGCGTCGCTGACGTACACAACTTCGCTCTCCCTCATCAATTTGAGCAATCCTTGCAAGGCGTGGGTTTCTGAGCGGTCGTGAAAAGAAATAATGTGTTTACTTTGATATTCAATACCCAGGCGCTGCAATAACTCTTTAATCACCCGGGTGTCTTCGGCCACAATAACCGAGCATTTCTCCAGCCTATCCTTGGCCCTCAAAGTGATGTCCCCAGTATTTCCAATAGGTACCGTAAGCAAAGTTAATCCTGACATGAATAGGCCGCCTAATTTTTCCCCATAAAAATGAATCTAAGCGCATGTTAAAATAGATTAGGTATTAAGTCACTTGCGCTTCAGAGGAAATGTCAGCAGCGGAAAGAATCAGCAGGAAGAAAGGGAGAAGAATTATGTCGATGAAGGCCAACATTTTAAGAGATTCCATGGGAAACATCATTATCCAAATGGAAGGAGACTTGGGTTACGAGCACAGCATGCCGCTTCGAAGCGAGCTTAAACAACTGGCCGACGACAACCCCCACTCTAAGATCACTATTGATTTGGGAGGAATTGATTTTGTTGGATCGTCCGGCATTTGTCATTTTGTTGAAACCCTCCAATTGTTAAACAAAGAAGAGTCGGTCAACAAGCGAATTGGATTGTCCAACGTGGGGCATGAGTTTAAAAAAGTGTTTCGCCTTTACACAATTGATGAAGCGGAAGTCATTTGGGACGAGTTTGGCATGAACAACGACGAGACTAAAAGTATGAATATGGCCTTTGGAAACCGTAAAAGAACATTTGAGAACTAGCTAAAATTTAAGATTCAAAAGATTTAAATACACGGGGGGCAGATTGCTCCCCTTTTTATTTTCCAAAAGCCGCCGCGTTTCCTGGTTAATTTCCATCACCCTGCGCGGATTGCCAAAAAAGCCACCGCCGTCTCCTTCAGGGGGAGGTGGCGCGCCAAATCCTCCGCCCGGGGGCGGATAACCTCCTCCAGGAGGATAAGGAAAAGTCTGCGGAGGGGGCTCGTCTTGGTAATTCTCGTAAGCGTCTCCAGGCCTCTGATAGGAGGTAAGCACATAGGTTCCAAATATAATGCCCGCGTAAAGCCCAAGCGAGGCTCCTTGCGCGATTGATCGGGAGTTGGTTCCAAAGGCCATTGAGGCAAACCCAAGCAAAGCCCCTCCCACAGTGCCATAGGCGGTAACCACCAAAAAAGCCTTGGTTTTTGGATTAAGCGCGTGGGCCTGATTGGCCGGAAAAATAAGCGCCGATGTGATCAGCGCCGTCAAAATTAGTTTTTTCATACCCTTATAAGGTTAAAAAACCCCTATCGTTTTGGCAATTTTTAAACAAATAAAATCTTGGCGCTGACGCCTGTAAGCTGGCTAAGGAAGCGGGCGGATTTAAATAATCTGGCTTTTTGAGACTTTTGCCCGGCCTGGACGCCCGTTATGGAAGATTTGACCTCGACGATATGAAGCAGCCCCCTGTCCATAAAACAATAATCAATTTGGCCGGCGCCAATTCTCCTAAGCAGCAAAGGTGAAACTAAAACAGCGGTTTTGTCCTGAAGAGTCAATGAGACTCGCTTTTCTTTATTCTCGCCTTTTGCAGACAAACTCTTTTACCCCTTTATAGCTCTTGCGATGAATAGGGCTGGCCCCCAGCAACCTCAACGCTTCCCTATGTTCCATAGTTGGGTAACCTACATGGTTGCTAAGCCCGTAGCCAGGGTAAAGCAGATCAAAAGCCCGCATTTTTTCATCTCTGAACTCTTTAGCGATGATTGAAGCCAAGGAGATGCATAAAAAATGAAAATCGCCTTTGATCACGGGGGTTGCCGATTGCCCTTCGACGTCAAATCCTCGATTCCCGTCAACAAGAATTTGAAATGTCCGTTCGCTTATTAAAGCTTGAGCCGCCCTTTTCATGCAAGAAAGCGAGGCCTGAAGAATATTTAGGCGCTCAATGTCTGCCGGACAATGTTCAGTCAGGACAAACTCGAAAGTCCAATTTTTAAAAGCGCGGGTATAGACGGTGTTTAACTCGAGCGAGTAAGTCTCTATTTGCAAGGCCTGAAGAATCTCTTGCCTTTTTTCGGCGGAAAGCTTTTTTGAGTCGTTGACTCCCAGCTTTTTTAAATGTCTTAGCAGGTTTTTATTTTCTTGATTAACTTTAAGGGCGCATCCCACTACAGGACCTGCAAGAGGGCCTCTTCCAACTTCATCACAGCCGATGATTTCTTCATACAGCTTAAGATATTTTCCGTCCTTATACATGTGGCGCCGTTTTTTATGGAATTGAAAAGGGCCTCTTTTGAGGCCCGATTTTTTTGCTTAAACGTCTTTTTTGGCCTGAGCTTTTTGAGAGTAATCCGTCTCAATTCTGGCCGCTTTGCCCGTTCTGTCCCGCAAGTAGAAGTGCTTGGCCCTTCTAACTTTACCGCGTTTAAGAACTTTAACTCCTTCGACATTTGGAGAATGATAAGGAAAAACTCTTTCCACTCCCGTGCCGCTTGAGGTTTTTCTTACTCTAAAATGTCCGTCTGTGTTGTTCTTGTTGCCTTTAATGGCGATGCAAGTGCCGTCAAAAAGCTGGATACGAGTTTTTCCGCCTTCAGAAATTCTAACGGAAACGGAAATCGTGTCCCCGGCTTTAAAGTCGGGAAGATCGCTCGCGGATTTTTTCATGTGATTTTTGTTAACCAGATCAACCAAATTCATAACTTACTCCAATGGGTTCCTTCCATTCGCCGCTTCGCTTGTTTTCCACAATTAGCCAGAGGGAAGGGTAAATATTTTGGACTCAGAGGCTTCCGCGCAGCCGGTCGCAATAAATTGCGACGGCCGACCTAACTGAAAGATGGTTATAACCATCCTTAGCCGCTCCGAAAACGGGTTCCAAGCGAAAATCCGCGTTTTCGGTGACAGAGGCATGCAATCCCCAGCCTGTACCAAATATCAAAATCATAGGCCTATTGTCAATCTCCAACTTAGCGCATAACTCTTGTTTTCCGCCATCATATTTTTTAAATCCGGCTGCTGTTACCACTCGAAACGGTTTTGCGCCGTGTCTTTTCTCGATGAGCTCGCAGGCCTCTTCCAAAGTATTGCTCAAGTGAATAAAGGATAGGGCGTCTTTGCGGTCTGGATTGTATTGATTGCCGTAATCGGTGTTCCAATGATCCAGTATGTTTTTAACCAGCGCCTGCTGTTTTTGGATGGGAGTGACAATAAAATAGCCGTCAAAGCCGAAAGTTCTGGCGCTGCGGGCGATATCGTGGATATCTAAATTAGTGACCGAAGTGGTGACCACTTCTGCTCTTTTATTGACAACCGGATGGTGAACAAGGGCAATATAACAGTTTTTCATGAAGTTATATCTAGCAAAGCCCGCTCTCCCCTGGCCAATTTTTTATGTCCTTCAAAAGAAAAAATTTCCAGCTCGTCAGGTCCAAGGTTTTCCAGCTCTCCTTTCTCTAAGAAAATAGAGCATTCTTCAGACAACGCCAAAATGGTGGAGCCAAGATCGTACATAAGGTCTTCCAGATCCTCTCTGTCCCGCGCTTCAAAATGGCAATGAATTGACCAAGGCTCAATCAGTCCCACCCCACGATAATCTTGTAACTTATTTTCGTCCTCGTCCGCTTCTTCGCCAAGAAAAGCGCTTTTGACGTTATTGCCCAGGATAATAGCCCCGGCGCTGTCGGCGTAAATATGTTTTCCTTCTTGTTGGTAAAAACGCTTGATATCGTTCATACGGGAGCGGACTTCCGTTATCAGTTTAAAGGTGTTGCCACCCTCAAAAAAGAGCGCGTCATAATCTTTTATTTTTTCGAAAACAAGATTCTCGGCGGTGGCGCACAGAAAGACGGCTGTTTCAGGAAAGCATTCCTGAACTCGCTGTTTAACGTGAAAGTATTCCTTTTCCTCATTTGAGAAAGGAATAACCAAGACTTTGGCGTTTGCTCCCAATGCCTGGGAGAAGCGCTCGTCGATATCTTCAAAATTTTCTTGGTCTCCGCCGCCGGTTAAAAACAATGCCATGAGAGCTCCTTAATCATCCTGCAAATCCGGCCGATACTTTTTGGTGATTTCCCTTTTGGACTGTGATTTGAATTTTTCTATTTTTGTAGGATCGCCGGAAACCAACGCGTCCGGAACCTCCTGGCCTTCAAACTTTCTTGGCCTGGTGTAAAGAGCGTGCTCCAAAGAGCCGTCGGCAAAAGACTCTTCCACAACAGAAAGTTTATTCCCCACCACTCCTTCC
>JBBDND010000291.1:0-1818 GCA_040877865.1 Bacteriovoracaceae bacterium
TTTCAGGCATTTCGAGCTCGGATGATGTTGCCATAGACGTCTTTCAGGAAGATCATGTCTATGGCGAAAACAATCTCGCTGTGATCTTGGAGGACAGCTTTAGAGAACTGTTCGCGTGCCAAACCAAGAAGGTAATTTTAAAAGACTTTCAATTATATCATTTTTCCGGGACGGGAGACACGCCTGTCAACTCGGGAGTTAGAACAACTTCGGGCTCCTTCACTTCTTACGGCCATTACCAAGCGGAGCCCGACAGTCCCGATACCAACGAGAAGAAGGGATACGCAAGCCAAACCATCGCCGACATAAAAATGACCACAAATTTCATGTCTATGAGGCATGAATAGGCTCGTTTGACTTCGTTTGGGTGGTAGTTAAAAAAATGCGTCCTTCCAGGAAATGTTTTGAGATTTAACCCTCATGGCGCCTAAAAAATGGGGCTTTTTTGGCTTTATAAAGATTTTTACCCTGTTGAATGGCAAGATTAAGATTTTTTAACTGTGTAAAAACAGTGACTTAAGTCCTCCGTTTGGAAGCTTTTACTCATATTTATAAAAAGCTCGGTTATGGGTTATTCTATAATTAGAGGTTTGTATTTTATGAAATTATTGTGTTTTTCTTTATTCCTTTTACTTGGTTTTCAGGCTTACGCCAAAACAAAAATTGGCTATTCTGGAAGATTGGTAAGAAGCAATGGCCAGCCTATCAATGGAACCGCGGATCTGCGATTCGACCTGCATTACACCGGGGATCTCACCAACGATGGAGTTCTTTGTTGGGTGAAAATAGTCTCTGTTCCGCTCTCAAACGGCGTTTACAATGTTAATTTAGACTTTGAAAGCGGCGATGGCGCCTGTACCGAAAATTTTAATAAAGTTTTGAAAGATGTGCCTGCTAATGAAAAATTGGTTATACGCGTTCACGACTTAACCAATCTTATTTCTTTTGACTGGCAAGATCTTTTACAAGTTCCCTACGCTTACCGCGCGGAATACACCTCGGTCGCAGAAACGGCGGTGGAAAGCTCTATTGGCTCCCTTGAGATTATAGACGAATCCATTAAGTCCGAAGACATCATGAACGGAACCATTCAGGAAGAAGATCTTAAATCTCAAGCGGTCACCAGCAATAAAATTGCAACTAGCACCATTGATGACACTCATATTGCGAATGATTCCATCACCTCGGCTAATTTAGGAGTGGATTCGGTAACCGAGAGCGAAATTGCAACAGGAGCGGTACGTTCTGATGAAGTATTGGACGATTCTCTGACCGCTGACGATTTGGCGCCTGATTCGGTGACCGTCAGCGAGCTCGCGGACAACTCAGTGGACACCGCTTCAATCATTGCCGGTTCGGTCACTCACACCAAAATGCAAGGCGTCACTGGTAATTGCCCTGACAAAAGATTTTTAGAAACTGACGGCATGGGCGGATTTTATTGCGGTCCTTATCAAACCGGAGATTTTAAATCCGACGGGACTGTTTCAATGGGAGGGGACATCAACTTGGGCGACAACAGGTTAATCAACGCTCTAGGGGTCAGGCTCAACAACACGGGCGGGGCGAATTCCAATTATGTGGAGCTTAAAGGGCCCACAAGTATTGCCAACAACTTTAGTTTGACTCTTCCAGCGGACGGAGGCGCGAGCGGACAGGTGCTGACCAGCGACGGTTCTGGCGTCCTTTCTTGGACCAATCCGGTAGAGACCTCAAGAGGTTCGGTTAGCGCCAGCTCTCCTTTAACTTATAACAGCTCCACCGGGGTTTTTGGAATCACAGAGGCTAGCGGCTCATACAACGGCTATCTTTCTAACG
>JBBDND010000292.1:0-9703 GCA_040877865.1 Bacteriovoracaceae bacterium
TAGAAACTTTGTTTACAATCAAGCCTCCTCGCGCAAAGTCATGCTAACCTCTGTCGCCAGACGATGGGGTTTTGACGTCGGGCTGGTCTATCTGCTTACCTTGCAAGTGGATCTCACTTTTCCTTCGGTCATGATCGCCATGGGGCACATGGAGTTCGCCCCGCTGTTGGCCACGCCGCTTTCTTCTATGGCGACCGGAACTTACGCCTCTTTAAAAAGCGCGGTAAGAATGGGCCATCTGGTTAAGAGTTTGGGAGGGCTTTCCAGCGCCAGAGAGCATTTGAACGTCTATCGCAAGGTAAAAGACTTTTTCAAAACCACTATTTTCACCAATTATGAAATCATTGATTTGGACGTGGCCGGCAAAAACTACGTCTTTAGCATCGAAAAGCAAAACTTGTTAACCCGCTTCAAACAAAAACTTGGTTGGAACAGAAGACTCAATTATCATAATTTACTGGAGTTTATGGAAACCGAGAACCTCATGCCTTCAGTTATTCAAAGAGTGTTGGACTCGGAAAGGCCGGACGAGGTGAAACTCTTGCGGCTTTTACACCGAATTGAAATTGAAAACAACGAAGAAGTCATGACAAAATTAAAATCCAAGTTCGGGGACTTTATTCAAGAAATGGACAATTTGCCGGAATTCACCGCCGGCAGACAGTGGAGCGCCAAAATTTCCAATGTAAAAACCTTTGACGACTTTGGAAGAATGATGATGAATATCCCCGACGACATTCCTCCCCGTGTTTTTGATAAATTGTGGCGAAACCATATCTTGCCCAGGGCCTCTAAAACCATTGGGCCGTATATGGACAAAGACACTTACAAAGCTTTCCGAAATATGGAGCGCGACTGGGGAAAAAATTTTAGAAAAATCATGGCTGAAAGCGTGGACACCAGCCTTGACGAGCGTTGGCGCATGCGGCTTGCCGACTATTTTTTTGAAGCGTTGGCCCCGGTGAACGGTTGCGGAGCCGTTTTCACCAAAAGAGGCCAATACGCGCCCTTGCTTTAATAGAAGTAATAACTCTCCACAATTTCCAAACTAAGCCCTTGGTCTTGGAATTCTTTTTTCAAAAAAAGCTCTTTAACCTGAATGTGGCTGACCCTCATGGCGCCAACAAGCTCCCCCTTCAAATAAAGCAATTTATAATTGGCAAGCTCTTGCTCGGCAATATCTTTGGAGGCTAGCCGCTTAACGGACTCCACATCTTCGGAGGCGTCTTTAAACTCAAGCCCAAACTTTTTCAAAGTAAATCCGTAGGGACAATGCAGACAGGCCGATTTGCAACAATATCCGCGTTTTTTTAAGAACGCGGCGCTCATGGGCTGGTATTCCATATTTCACCTTAATTAACAGTTTCTTCCACAAATAAAGCTTGTTAATATTAACATGTAAAATATTAGCTTACTAAAAGAGAAAAGGCGGGAGATTTATGGCCGATATCGACGAGCAACAATTATTTGACTCAATCTTGGAGTTGATAAAAACCACTTCAACCGTCATTCCCGACGATGTTCAAAAAGTCATTTTAGAAGGGCTTGCCCGGGAAGAAAAAAACACCACCGCCGAATACGCCATGAATATCATTAAAAGCAATATTGAGATCGCCAAAAAGAAAATCCAACCCTTGTGCCAGGACACCGGCACCATAATATTTTATGTCGACGTTCCCAAAGGTTTTGTCCAAAGCGACTTCAAAAAGGTCTGTGAAAAGGCGGTGGTCAAGGCCACCGAACTGGGTTATCTGCGGCAAAATTCGGTGGACACTTTGACCGGGGAAAACAAAGGCATGAATATAGGGCCAGGCCATCCTTCAATCCACTTTCACGAACACGACAAAGACCACTTGGACATGCGCTTGATGCTTAAAGGAGGCGGATGTGAAAACGTGGGCGCCCAGTACGCCATGCCCTATAACGCTTTAAACGCCGGCCGCGATTTGGAAGGGGTCAGAAAAGTTATACTGGACGCGGTTCAAAAAGCGCAGGGCAAAGGCTGCGGACCCGGCGTTCTTGGAGTCTGCGTCGGCGGCGACCGGGGTTCAGGCTACACTCATTCAAAAGAGCAATTGTTCAGAAAACTGGACGATACAAATGAAATCTCTCAACTTGCCGAACTGGAACAAGACATTGTCCAAACCGCCAATAAACTCGGCATCGGTCCCATGGGTTTTGGAGGCAGAACGACCTTGCTTGGCTGCAAGATTGGAACTTTAAACCGTCTGCCGGCCTCCTACTACGTGTCCATCAGCTACATGTGCTGGGCCTATCGAAGACAGGGCGTAAATTTAAAAACGAGTGGCGAAATCAACAAGTGGTTATACTAAAGGATTACTGAGATGAAAAAGCTGAACTACCCATTTAAAAAAGAAGACATGTTGGACTTGAAAGTCGGCGACATGGTCCTCATCACCGGCAAACTCTTTACCGGCCGGGACGCCGTTCACAAGAGGATTCATGATGGACAAAAGCCGCCGGTGGATTTAAAAGACCAAATTATTTATCACTGCGGGCCGGTGGTGCTTGAAAAAGACGGAAAATATGAAGTCAAAGCGGCAGGCCCCACCACCTCCATTAGAGAGGAGCCCTATCAATGGGAAGTCATGCGCGATTACGGAATAATAGGCGTGATTGGCAAGGGCGGCATGGGGCCCAAAACCTTAAAGGGCTGCAAAGACTACGGGTGTGTTTACCTGCACGCCATTGGCGGAGCGGCTCAAGTCTTGGCCGAAAAAATAAAGTCAGTGGACAATGTTTACTGGGAAGACCTTGGCTCCCCCGAGGCCATTTGGGAATTAAGCGTTGAAGAGTTTCCAGTGGTGGTCACCATGGACGCCCACGGAAACTCTTTGCATGAAAAAGTTGAACAGGACTCAGATGAAGTCTTAAAAGGCTTGCTCTAGGCCGCTTGAGACCACACTTCTTTGGTCCAAGTTGAATGGGTGTCGGCGACCCATTTTTTAGACCACAGTTTTTCATGAACAAATTCTTCCAACTCCTTAGGGCCAGAAACATTCACCCAAAAAACCATGTCCCACTCGCCCATTGAGCTTGCGGCCCACTTGACTTCTTTCCAATCTTTAAGCCAATTCCAGTTTTCCCAAACGGGGGCGTCTTTTGTCCATTTAACTTGCACTTGAGCGCTCCACTGATCCATTTTCATCTCCTTGAAAAATTGTTCCTTCTAAAGTCAAATGTCGTATCGAAAATAAGAGCTTATTCATAAGTGAAGAAACGAACGGGGAAAAGATTTCTCTTTAGAAAACTCTTCATGTTTTCAAATAGTTAAGAAAAATTTAGTTACCTTTTGCGGCGAAAATTCCGATCCGTTAGCTATGAACAATCTATTAAAAAACTTTTCGTTAATTTTTCTTATTTCTTTCTTCTTTGGCTCATGCGAGGAGTACAATGGGATCCTTTCAGAGAACAGTGGCCAAGGTCCCTCGATAAACTTTATATCCCCCGTCCCAGGCTCTCAAATCTCTGGCGTCGTTGAATTCAAAGTCGCGGCAAAGGACGCCAATGGAGTCGCTTCCGTTTCTTTTGAGATGGCCGACAAGCTTAACCGTCTCGACCAAGAAGAGCCTTACTCGGTTGAGGTGGACACAAGCGAACTTGTAAACGGCCTGCATGAATTAGAAGTGGCGGCGCTTAATAACAACGGGATAAAAACCTCAAGACTTCTTCACTTCAAAGTTTCTAACGAGGTTGAAGACGATGAAAATGAAGATAATTCCTCGCCTTCTCTTGCCGGAGATTTTGTCACGGTAAAAGACGGAAAGTTCAAATTGAAAGGCAAAGACTTCTACTTTTCAGGCACCAACGCCTACTATCTTCCCAACTATGAAAAGCTGGATCCTAAAGTGGTCGATCGCGCCTTTAGCGCCTTTGAGGACGCCGGCGTCAAAGTGGTAAGGATGTGGGCGTTTTATGACGGTTATGAATACGGCTATTCAGCTCAAGATAAAAATGAAAACGTTATTCAAACGGCCGCCGGTGTTTATAACGAAAAAGCTTTAAAAGATCTGGACAATGTGATTGCCAAAGGCAAAGTAAAAAACATGTACTTTGTTCTGGCGCTGGCCAATTATTGGAAAGAGCTGGGCGGAGTCGCTCAATATGTAAAGTGGGCCGGAATTTCCAATCCGGAAGAGAACACCATGCAAAAGTTCTTGGCCAGCGACAAGGCCAAAAAGCTTTACAAAGATTACGTCCGCATGCTCCTTAACCGCGTCAACACTGTCACTGGCGTCGCTTATAAAAACGAGCCGGCGATTATGGCCTGGCATATTTTGAACGAAGGACGCGGAGGGCGCGGCGAAGATCCAACAATCTTGCGGGACTTTTACCAAGAAATGGCCCGATTTATCAAAGACATTGACGCAAATCATTTGGTGGGAACCGGCGAAGAAGGCTATGACCACGGTCAAGACAAAGCGGACACCGTCTACAGTCGGGATCAATATTCCAACACCTACGCTTTAAGGGCCAACGAGGGAACAAGTTATATTCTCAACACCAGCATTCCAGAAATTGATTTTGGCAGCTTTCATCTATACCCTTCTGTTTTTGGATTTGGCTCAGATCAAGGTAATATTTTAAAAGCTCAAAGCGCTTGGATAAAAGATCATTATGAAATCGCAAAAAACTTGGGCAAGCCGGCGCTGCTGGGAGAATACGGATACCCGGGCTGGGGAGACAAAGACAAAATGACTCCTATTTACCAAAATATTTATCAAAATATTGAGCAAAGCGGCCTGGGCGGAGGACTTTTCTGGCAACTGACCGCGGACTGGCATAAATGTTGGGAGTATGGGGGCAATATTTGTTATCCGGCTGGAAGAAAAGACACGGAACTCTTTAACGGATTTAAGGCGCATAACTTAATCATGAACGCCAAAGGCCACTAAGATTATTTAACCAAGGAAAGCTCTCTAAAAAACCTTTTGTCAAAAATGAACTCAAAAGAAGAATCAAGCAGGTAAAACCGGAGCGCGACCGGCCGTCGCGGCATATGCAGGGACTCCATCATATATATATCCCTGTCTAGCAGCTCCAGCTTCGTTTGATTTTGCAGGTCGGAGCTCAATTCGTTAAAGGCGACAATTAATTTTTTAAAGAAGCCTTTTACTAAAACGCGGTCATGCAAGCTCAAAGATCGGACCTGATCTTGCTTGGAGAAAGGCTCTCCACCATACGACAAGGCCACGATTTGATTGCAAAATTCCACTTGGCCCGCCAACATTCCAACTTGAGCGCCGCCAACTTCAATTAAACAACAACACCGGCCATCCACTGAGTAATCCGCCTCCACAAAAAACGCTTCTGTTACGACTTCTTGGCGCAATTTAAAACTTCTAAACAACAGCGCCGCGCTGTCTCTGGCATAGCGCTCGACAAATCTTTGCCAAAAAGAATTGAGTTCGAACTCTTTGGTTTGATTGACTCGCTCCAAAGGAAATTTATAGGCCTCGCTCATGACTATATTATAGCGCGCCGAACAACGAAAAGGAGCGTGGCACCATTAAACTTAATGAAACCGGGGGTTTGCGAGGATTTCCCGCAAGTTTTTTGAGGCCTCTTTGAGCCGGATATTATAGCGGTCTTCGATGGCGTATCTTTTTTTGTCTTGGTCGAATTTTTCTTGTTTATTCAGCTCTTTGTAGTCGTCTAAAACGGCGAATTCTTTTATCTCTTCATACATTTCATGGAAAACTTGCAGCTCTTCCCTGTCTTTCAAAAATTCGATTTCATCCACTAATTTTTTTATGCGAATGCAGCCCTCTGCCGGCTCAACCTGCTCTTGCATCACCACCAGGGCCAAAGTGTTCAGGCTTTCTTTTATATTGTTTTTTCTTTCTTTTTCATTGCGCTCGCGCGCGCCTTGACGCTCGCGGGACAACTTTTTTTGCCCCAGCAACTTCCCATAAAGCAGCCCTAAATACAGAGAGAGACCCAGAACAATCAAGGCCAAACATCCAAACAAGATTAAAGTCGCGGTTTCCA
Source organism: Bacteriovoracaceae bacterium (assembly GCA_040877865.1). GTDB lineage: Bacteria > Bdellovibrionota > Bacteriovoracia > Bacteriovoracales > Bacteriovoracaceae > UBA845. Next base: position 6,013 of record JBBDND010000292.1, read on the forward strand.
ATCATGCCTCCGAAAATTGTTGAAATACTTTTTGTTTAAGCTCGTCAAAGTCAACCGGTTTCGCGATATATTCCGAGACGTTCAAATGTTTTATTCTGTCGCGCTGGCTGCCCGCCTCATAAGCGGAAATCAAAAACACCTTCACATCCGGACATTCTTGATTAATTTTTTCGGCCAATTCAATCCCGCTCATATCCGGCATATTGATATCCGTCACAACCAGAGAGTTGGCGCGTTCTTCTTCAAGCAAAAGTTTCATGCAGGCCCTCCCCGACTGCACAAACCGCAGAATAACTGAACCTTCCTCGACTTCATTTCGAAAAAAATGTTCAAATAAAATTTTGGCGTCCAACTCGTCGTCGACCGCGATGAGATTAATCACCATATTATTTATCCCGCGCGCAATATTTACCTCTATCTTCGCAAGCGTCTTCCTTCGCAAGTGTCTCTGCAAGGCGTCAAATTGTGTTTTAGACCGATAGGCATATTTTTTATAAATTGCGCATCCTATGAAAAACACTTATAATTTAAATACTTTAAGTCAACTTTTTTTAGCTTTAAAAATTTAAAAGGTCTCTGAGTATGACTCCCAAAAACGATTACACGCACCTTACCAGTTCAGACGCGGGCTTCATAGATTCCATGTATGAAACTTTTTTAAAAAACCCGGATAGTTTAGACGAGTCTTGGAAAATGTTTTTTAAAGGCTTTGAGTACAAATTTGATCAAGCCGGAGAAGCGATCGACGCGGAATCCTTTAAAAAAGAAATTAGCGTTTACCGATTGATTCAATCTTATCGGGCCAGAGGACATTTGCTTTCAGACACCAATCCCATCCGCCCGAGAAAAGACCGCGTCGCCATGCTGGACATTAAACATTACGATTTGAGCGACGAGGATCTGGAGAAGGAATTCGACGCCGGCGAATACGTGGGGATCGGCAGGGCCAAACTAAAAGACATCATCACCCGCCTGCGAAGAATTTATTGCTATAAGATCGGCATTGAATATTATCACTCCAACAACACCGAAATTAGACGCTGGGTCAGGAAAAAATTTGAAAAAGAGGCGGAAACCGTCGATCTTAAGCAGGATAAAAAAGCCAGAACCTTGCACAAACTAAACCAGGCGCAGGTTTTTGAGCAGTTCTTGCAAACAAAGTTCATTGGACAAAAACGCTTTTCACTGGAAGGCGGAGAAACAACAATTCCCGCTCTGGACGCTCTAATCAACAGGGGCGCCGACTTGGGAGTTTCCGAGTTTGTTTTTGGAATGGCCCACCGGGGAAGACTTAATGTTTTGGCCAATATCATTGGAAAATCTTACGAGTTTATATTTCACGAGTTCGAAGGGGGCAGCTCCAGCGAACAACACACTGGCGGAGGCGATGTTAAATATCATCAAGGCTACTCTTCTGTGCAAAAAACTCCAAACGACAAAGAAGTTTATCTAAAACTCATGCACAACCCCAGCCACCTCGAAGCCGTGGGGCCGGTGGCGCTTGGCTACTCCCGCGCCCAAGCCGATATACGCTACAACCCCGACGAATCTAAAATCCTGCCCATTATCATTCACGGAGACGCCGCGGTGGCGGCGCAGGGAGTGGTGTACGAAACTCTGCAAATGGCGGAGCTCAAGGCCTATCAGTGCGGAGGAGCTCTTCACTTTGTCATTAACAACCAGATTGGTTTCACCACGGACTTTGAAGACGGCCGCTCCTCTCACTACAGCACCTCCCTGGCCAGAACTTTGGAGGCTCCCATATTGCATGTAAACGGCGACGACCCCGAGTGCGTTGTCTATTGCATGGAACTGGCCATGGAGTTTCGACAAAAATTTAAAACTGACATCTTTGTAGACATGGTTTGCTATAGAAAGCACGGCCATAACGAAGGCGACGAGCCGAAGTTCACCCAACCCCATCTTTATGGATTGATTGCCAAGTCCAAAAATCCAAGAGAGCTATACACGCAATTTTTGACTGAGAGAGGAGATTATTTTAAAGATCTCGCCAAGAGCATGGAGAAGGAATTTAAGGAAATGCTTTCGGATCGTTTTAGCAATGTTAAAGAAAATAAAATGCCGGTAAAAAACAAGGGCTACCATACCGAGTGGCTTGATCTGCGCTGGTCCGAACCAAACGATTTTGATTTTTCTCCGGAAACCGGCGTCAAAAAGAGAAACTTGGACAATATTGTCCAAAATATAACCACCGCTCCCGAAGGTTTTAATGTTTTAAAGAAAGCCGCCAAAATTTTGGCCGACAGAAAGAAAGCCTATGAAGAGGATCAGCTTGATTGGGGTCTTTGCGAACTTCTCGCTTACGGATCGCTGCTGATGGAAGGCAATAATATTCGCTTTAGCGGTCAAGACGTCATCCGGGGAACATTTTCTCATCGCCACGCCATGCTCTTTGACGAGAAAACCAGCAAGCGCTATTGCGGTCTTCGCGATCTCAGCGACAAACAAGGACTTTTTGAAATCTACAACTCTCATCTATCCGAATACGGAGTGCTTGGCTTTGAGTACGGCTACTCCCTCGCCTCGCCGCAATCTTTAAACATATGGGAAGCGCAGTTTGGAGACTTCTCCAACACCGCCCAAGTGGTGGTGGATCAATTCATTAGCGCCGGCGAGGAAAAGTGGGATCGCATGACAGGACTTGTGATGCTCCTTCCCCACGGTTACGAAGGACAAGGGCCTGAGCACTCCAGCGCCAGGCCGGAAAGATTCCTGCAGATGAGCGCCAATTACAATATGGTGGTTGTCAATTGCACCACCCCCGCCAACCAGTTTCACGCTTTAAGAAGGCAGCAAACATGGGAGTTCAGAAAGCCCTTGGTGTCCTTTACGCCCAAGTCGCTTTTAAGAGATCCTCGTTGCAGATCCAAAGTTAAAGATTTGGAAACAGGAGGGTTTCAGGAAATTATTGACGATCCTTTTGTTTCCAACAAAGAGGCGGTTAAACGAGTTCTTCTGTGCGCGGGAAAAATTTATTTTGATTTAATGGCCTATCAACAAGAAGAAAAGCGAAAAGACGTGGCCATCGTAAGACTTGAGCAATTATATCCGCTGCCGACAAAACAATTAAAAGAAGTTTCAAAATCCTACAGCGCCGCCACCGAATTTTACTGGGTGCAAGAGGAGCCGGAAAACATGGGATATTGGAGCTATTTATTCTCCAGACACCCGGACATTTTTGTCGAATATGGATTGATATCCAGGCCTTTAAGCGCCACCCCCGCCACCGGCATGGCAAAAAGGCACGCGAAGGAGCAAGAAGACATCATAAAAAAGAGTTTTGAAAAATAATATGCTTTTTAAATACAGTTAAAGCTAAGGATTAAGTTATGGCTATTGAAATTAAAATCCCCAGCATTGGCGAATCCATTACGGAAGTCACTCTTGCTGGTTGGCATGTGGAAAGCGGCGACTATGTTGAAGAAGGCGACATTCTGGCGGACATCGAGTCCGACAAGGCCACTGTTGAGCTTCCGGCAGAATCAAGCGGAACCATTGAGTTAAAAGCGGAAGAAGGAAGCGATTTAAAAATAGGCGAAGTCATAGCCACGCTGGAAGAAGGAGTTGGAGCTCCCAAAAAGAAAGAAGAAGCTCCAGCTGAGAAAGACTCTTCCCAGGCCGCCGCGGTTCAAGAAAAAACAAAAGAAGAAACTTCCGGAAAAGAGCTAAA
>JBBDND010000293.1:0-9695 GCA_040877865.1 Bacteriovoracaceae bacterium
AAACAAAATTTTCTTATTCATTCTTCCTCCTAAAACCTGGATATGTCGTTAGCGGCTTTTCCCGAAATGGCGTCATAAGTCTTGATCGCCTTTTGGATGTTTTCAAAGTGGCGATGAGCTTTTATCAGTTCGGACATCTCTTGAATCGCGTTCACGTTAGAGCCTTCCATAAAACCCTGGTTGACCGTGGTTGAAACTTCGGCTCTGACCAAGTTTTCTGGAGCGTTGTTGATGAAAAGGGAGTTGCCCTGCTTTTTTAGAGCGTGAACGTCTTCAAATTCCACAACAGAAATTTTTCCTATCATTCCTTGACGGGCAAAAATCTCTCCCTCTTTTGAAATGGAAATTTTGGAGCCTGGAGGTATTTTGATCACGCGGGAATCGATGTCCCGCGCGTCTGGAACAATGGCGGTGTCATCTCCTCCTTGAGAATCAGCCGCCGGCGGCGCGGACAACAGCTTAAAGCCTCTGCCCGTCACCAGCTCTCCATCCTTGGAAACAGTAAAATTGCCAGTTCTTGTGTATCTTATTCCGTTGGGAGTCAGCACCTCAAAAAAACCTTTTCCAAAAAGCGCCATGTCCAAAGGGTTGTTGGTTGGCTGCAAAGCTCCTTGTTGAAAGTCGGTGTAACTTCCGTCCACGTTCACAAAAGCGTTTTCGGCGCCTTGTGTTCGATAGAAGTCGTCCGGGCTCCACTCCTTGTTGGGAAGATCAATATCTTGGCTTCCCTTGGTTAGGGCGGTTAAATGCTCTTTAAACACCAAGCGGTCTTTTTTAAATCCCGCTGTGTTGGCATTCGCTATATTGTTGGCGATTGTTTCAACTTTTTGCTGTTGAGCAATCTGGCCAGATAGCGGCACCCAAATGTTTTTCAAATTGTCCTCCTGACATTAACCGGATTCATCCTAAATCCGGTCTATTTTGCCTTCGACTTAATTTCCACTTATGAGTTTAGCAATCCATGTGCCAAAAAATCATCGTGAGGAAAAAAACTCCAGTAAGTTAAGCCTTTGTAATTGCAAGGTAAATCTCGCTTGGGGGTGCTGGCATTTTGACGCTTCTATGGAGTCAAAAAGAGGGTCGAAGGCTCGGATATAGAAAGAATTCTAATCTTTTCAATTCCTTACATTCCCTAATGTTTATAATTGTGATATTTTGCTTAAAAAATCTTGTGACAAAAAAAATATATATAATGTCAAAATCTTGACTTAAGAATGAGTTTTGGAACTAGCCGAAATGTCAGAGGAGATAGTGTTGAGCAAACAAGCGAGTAAACAAAAAAACTTTGAAGCGACTTTAAATAAATTGGAAGAAGTGGTGGCTGAATTGGAAAGCGGAGATTTGGGGCTGGATGGCAGCATAAAAAAGTTTGAAGACGGTTTGAAAATGTATCAAGAATGTCGAGAACTCTTGAAAAACGCTGAAAAAAAGATTCAAATTCTAACCAAAAATTTAAAAGAAGAGGACTATAAAGAAGAGTTATGATCAAAAAAAAATTGATTTTAATTCTTGTTCTTTCCGCTTGCGCTCAGGAGCGGCCCAAAAAGGATTTTTACACGGTTGAGTTGGAAGGGTCCGACTCCCGGAGCCAGTTGATTATCACCGACCAAATGAACGCGGATTACGGACCTTCCCCCAGGCGCGAATCCAAGAACGAATCCACAGCGGACTCAATTGCCATGGAAAATAAAAAAGTCTTGGCCTTGGATCTCTATCCCGCCCTGTACCATTCGCTAGGGTATGTCTCAATATTTATTGAATTGGAAAAGCAAGGAGTAAAACTGGACATAGTGAGTTCAACCGGATTTACCTCCATTGTGGCGGCTTTATACGCTAAATATGGAAGCGCCAATATGCTGGAGTGGAAAACATTTGAGTTGTATCAATTGCTTGGATCAAAAAAGCCCTTTAGCGATGACTGGCGCCAAGAAATTGAGGACTTTTTAAAGAAAGAATTTGGAACTCTCAAGTTGAACCAGTTAAAAAAACTTTTTATTTTGCCTTCTTTAGTCGAAGGCCGGATCCACGTGGACACCGATCGCAAAGTGATTTCAGCGCTCATGGAGGCGATTGATTTGTCGGAAAAAACAAATATGTTGCTTGGAAATAATTACGATTATCTCGGGCAATTAAAGAAATATGGAGCCGACCAGGTGTATCGAGTGTCTTTTCTACCTGGCAAAATAGAGCTAAAGCGCCCCAACGGTTATGTCTTTGGAATTTATTCCCGCTTGCAAGGAGCGTCCAAGAACTTTTCAGAATCTCCAAATATTTATCTTTATAAAGACGCTTTGAAAGGAAGTTTGGACGTTTTTCACAACTTGTCCGACGCTCTTGATCAAACAAGAGACGAAAGCGCGGAGTTTACAAAAGTTGTCAAAAAACATCTAAAAAAAACGCCGAAGACGCCAAGAAATAATTAAACCCTAGTTCAAATTTTTTATTTCTTATATAATACAAAAAAAATATAAAAGGGCGCGTATTGAAATCATTTTTTAAATTTATCACGGCATTGGCCGCTTTGGGTTTTTTAGGCGGACTGTTTGTACTTGGGATTATCATCTCCATCTCCTTCGATCTCCCTCAGATTAATTCGCTGGCCGATTACAATCCGGCCATACCTTCGCGCATTTACTCCAAAGACGGAGAACTCTTGCTTGAGTTGGCAAAAGAGAGAAGAGAAATCGCCCAATTTGAAGAGATTCCCCAAAGGGTGGTGGGGGCTTTTTTAGCCGCGGAAGACGACAACTTTTTTAATCACGCTGGCGTTGACTATATTGGCATCGCCAGAGCGATGATTAAAAATATCAAGGCCGGCAGAATCGTTCAAGGAGCTTCAACCATTACTCAACAGGTGGCGAAGTCGTTGTTGCTTTCCAGTGAAAGAACTTTTACCAGAAAAATAAAAGATCTGCTCTTGGCAAAACGGATAGAGGATAAATTTACAAAAGAAGAGATTCTTTTTCTTTATTTAAACCAGGTGTATTTAGGGGGCGGATATTATGGAATAAAGGCCGCTTTTCAAGGATATTTTGACAAGGAGCTGTCGGAGGCGACCGCCGCTGAAGCGGCTTTGGTGGCCGGACTTTTGGTCGCGCCCGGGAAATACTCGCCTTATAGGAATCCCAACCACGCCAAAACAAGACAGAAATATGTCTTGGGCAGAATGAAGGACACCGGAAAAATTTCAGAAATAGAATATCAAGAGGCTTTAAAAGAAGAAATTCGGATGAAGACCAGAGAAGGACATCCAATGAAGGCCGGCTACTTCACGGATTGGATAAGACAAAGACTTATAAAAAAATTTGGCGAAGAGGATTTTTATTCTAATGGTTATGAGGTTGTCACAACTTTAGATTGGTCGCTTCAAAAAAAAGCCGAAGAAGAAATTTGGGAAGGCGTAAAAGCGATCGACAAACGCCAAGGCTTTAAAGGCCCCCTAGAGAGGTGGGAAGACCAAGAAAAGATCGTGGAAAAACTAACAGAGCAAAGAAAAGCCATTTATGAAGCAGTTTCCCTCTATTTTACTTTTTATCCCGACGGCTCCACCGTTCCGGAATTTGAGTACAGTGAAGGCGAGTTGGAAAAAATCCTGGAGTATGAAAAGGAAGAGTTCGCCACTTATAAATCTAAATGGAAACACTATCTGGAAATCGGGATTCAACCCGAAGATGAATTTTCAAAATTTATTGAAATTGACAAGAATTACAAGGCGGTGGTCACTAAAGTCAGCAATAACCAAAGAATGATTTATGTAAGCGTTGCCGGGGTGAAGGGGATGATTCCCTACGAGCGCTTTCGTTGGGCGCATGAGCGCAATATTACAGAAGATCGAAACTATTGGTCCTATGTCACCAGGCCGGAAAGCGTTTTGTCGCCTGGAGACGTGGTGTTGGTTAGAGTCGCCGGCAAGCCAAGAGAGCTTTGGCCCTATTTGCACTCCGACTTTAGGCGGGGGGTAAAGGACAAGGACTCTGTTAAGATGTTTAAAAATCAAAAATTCTTTTTAATGGATCTTGACCAGGAGCCGGACGCTCAGGCCGCCTTGGTGGCTATCTCTCCTCAGTCGGGGGAGATTATTTCCATGGTCGGGGGCAGCGATTTTTCAAAATCTCAATTCAACCGGGCGGTCCAATCCAACAGACAACCGGGTTCGGCGTTTAAGCCGGTTATATACGCCGCCGGACTAGAGAACGGTTTTACTCCGGCCACAATGCTTTTGGACTCACCGCAAGCTTTGGGTGGGGCGGACGACAGCCTTAGCTGGAAGCCTAGGAACTATGACGGCAAGTTTAAAGGAGAAATGACTTTCCGAAAAGCTTTGGAAACGAGCCGAAACATGCCCACTATTAGGCTGACCCAAGATGTTGGAGTCAGCCGAATTAGAAATCTTGTGGAGCGTTTAAATGTGGACGCGGACCTGCCTAAAGATTTAAGCGTTTCCTTGGGCTCCTTTGGCATGAATTTATTGGATCTGGTCAAGGCTTACTCTATTTTCCCCAATGGAGGGCGCAAGGTGAAGTTAAAATCCATTATTTCAATAAAGGACCGCTTTGGAAAAGTCCACCACCTTGAAGACGCTAACCAGGATCCGGGACTGGAGGATGAAAAAATTGAAATCGCCGCAAACGATTCCAGCCTAAAAAAACCTGCCGACGAGCAAGAAAAGGCTCCCGATTCGATTGAAGAAGAGGGCGAGGTAAAAACTGAGGAAAACCCGTTTCTTCAGAGTTTAAACGAAGACCAGGTGTATGACGCCCGTTTGGCGTACCTCATGACCAACCTATTAAAAGGAGTCATTCAAAATGGAACGGGAAGAGGGGCAAAAAACATAAGTTCGTTTATTGGAGGAAAAACTGGAACCACCAATAATTATGTGGACGCGTGGTTTTTGGGTTTCTCTTCTAAAATTGTCACGGGCGTTTGGACTGGCTTTGACAACAACGATACTTTGGGCTGGGGCGAGACGGGGGCAAAATCTGCCTTGCCGATTTGGAAAGACTTTATGGAGCTTGGACTTAAAAAATACGGCGAATACGACTTTCCCACTCCAGGGGGAATTGTGAACGTGGCCATTGATCCAAAGACAGGAAAGCTCGCAAAATCAAATACTTCAAGTTCTTTTATGGAAGCTTTTGTTGAAGGAACCGAACCTGGATCTTTTCAAGAAGAGGTTGAAAACAACACTCAAGATTTAACAGATTCTTTTATGGAAGACGAAGAATATTACATTTCTCAATAAGGACGCTTCTTGGCTTAAAAAACCTTTCCTAACAACCGATATATAACTGAGGTTATTATCTATGGAAGGCGTTAAAACCAATTTTGATATTTCGAAAAAAGCCTGGATGTTTCTGGCTTTTTCCTTCGTGGCGCATTTGGCCTTCCTTTTCGCCAACGCCCCCTCAATTGACTTTGGCAAGGCGCTGGAAGAGGAAAAACAAAGGATTGTGGTTAAACTGGTCGCTCAATCTTCTAAAGAACGAAAACAAATTGTTCAAACCCAAAAAAGCAAAGAAGAACTTTCCAAGCCAAAAAAGACTTATTTAGGAAAAGAAAACAACTCAACCGCCAGAGAAACCAAGGCCAGCGAGGTGGGGACTTTCAAGCAGGCTGGCCAAGGAGTCAGAACCGGTCATGAAAAATTGGCCAGGCAAATAGAAAAAACCTTGAAAAATAAAAAGGTAAAAAATTTGAAGTTTTCTGATTTGGCGTTTAAGTCCGCTCCAAAAAAGTTTGCCCCCAAAAAAAAGAAACGAGCTCAAAACAGCGCGGCGAAAGGTCTGGAAAACGGCGCGAAAAATAAAACCGGGTTGAGCCGTTCTAACGACTTTATTGAAGAAGTTCCGCTAGGCGACTTTACCAAGTTAAACACCCAGGAGTATGAATTTTATGGTTTTTATCATCGGATTCGTCAGAAGTTGGAACAATTCTGGGGACACAATGTGCAAGAGCAGATGGAAAAGATATATAAGTCGGGCAGATCTATCGCTTCCGGGCAAAACCTTTTAACCGGACTGGTGATCCAAATGAATCAGCAAGGAGAGATTGTCAATATTCGTTTAAACTCAACCAGCGGGATAAAAGAATTGGACGATGTGGCCATTAACTCTTTTAACCAAGCGGGACCTTTTCCAAACCCGCCTAAAGGTTTGGTAAAAAACGGGGTGGCAACCATTAAGTGGGGTTTTGCCGTGGAGGCAAATTAGTGGGAAGGGTCTTCTCCGCGCAACATTGATTTTAGTCGATCAATACCTTCCATAGTCACGTAGTCGGCCCATATCGCGTCTAATTCTCTTAAGGCTTCAATGATTTGCAACGCCGCTTGATCCCTTGATATTTTTTGGGATTCTGCCAGTAAAGAAATGCTCTTGTTGATGGCTTCAATCGCCGGGGATTTGTTTATCCTTCCCAGTCTTTCTTCATAACTGTTATCAATCTTTTTTTCTTTGCTTTTAATGATAGCGGTATTTAGAAGCTGAATAGATTCCATTAACAAATTCCCTTGGCTAACGTGCGTGCTTTATTGAGTCGTGAACTTGGGAGAGTATGCGCCGAATGCAAAAAACAGTAAAGAGAATTTTATCTGATATAAAATATTTTTAGAGAAGGTTATAAACGTATTTTTTTGTTTGGAGCGCGGAATCAGGGCCAATAGAGCTTCTATTGGCCTTGATTTTAGTTTAAGAATTGTTTGCGCAAAAATTTTCATATTTTTTTGCGTCCATTAAATTTTCAACTTGACTTGGATCTTTCATTTTTAGCTTGACCAGCCAAGAACCAAAGGCGTTTTCATTAAGTTTTTCAGGGGATTCTTCCACTTCTTCATTCTTTTCCAATACGGATCCCGCAAGCGGCGTGTACAAATCGCTAACCGACTTTATGCTTTCGACCACTCCAAAACTGTCTCCGGTGTCAAAAGCGGTTTCAATTTCAGGCAGCTCAACAAACACAATGTCTCCAAGTGAAGATTGCGCAAAGTCCGTGATGCCAATTGTCGCCACATCGCCTTCAATCGAAATCCACTCATGTTCTTCGGTATATAAAAGGTTCTCGGGAATTTTACTCATTATTTATGTCCTCCATTCACAAAGGGGCCTTTGTGTCTTTTTGCTCTATAGTTTTTGCCTCTAATATTCACGAATAATTCCAAGCTCGAATTATATTTAGCTTTTTCCACTCTGGCCATGGCCACCCCTTTTTCTAAAATTACAGAGAGGCTGCCGGAAGTCACTTTTCCAACAGAGTTGCCGTCCTGGTCCACGACATCATAACCTTTTCTGGGGATTCCTTTGTCTAAAACCAATTTTAGATTTAAAAATCGTGGAGAACTTTTTTCCAACGCCGCCTTCCCAATAAAGTCCGGCTTGGAAAATTTGACAGTCCACTTTAAGCCGCTTTCAAGGGGAGTTGTTTGATCGTCAATTTCTTGGCCGTATAATGGAAAACAAACTTCCAGCCTTAATACATCTCTTGCTCCCAACCCGCAGGGAGTGACGTCGCTCTTTAAAAGCTTGCTCCACAAACCCATAACGTAAGCGGCCGGTCCAAAAATTTCAAAACCGTCTTCTCCAGTGTAGCCCGTTCTGGCAAAAATGATGGGCGTTTGCCCGTTTTCTTTTATTTGCAACGAATAATAAGGAATGTCCTCCAACGCGCTTTCCGCTTCTTTTAAAGCCGCCAGAGATTTAGGCCCTTGCACGGCAATTAAAGAGTAATCTTCGGATTTATTGGTTAGCTCCACTTGGAAGCCTTCTTTTTTTGAAACAATCCAATTCCAATCTTTTTCAATATTGGCGGCGTTTACACATAGCATGACAAAGTCTTCCGCCAATTTATAAGCGATCAAGTCGTCTATAACGGAACCGTCTTCTCTACAAAGGGGAGAGTAAACAGCTTTGTTGACAGCCGCGGCGGAAAAATCATTGGTTAAAAGAAAGTCAACAAATTTTATCGCCTCTGCGCCTTTGATAAAAAACTCCCCCATATGGCCAACGTCAAACATGCCAACAGAATTCCTAACCGCCAGGACCTCCTGTTTTAAATTAGAGTATTGGATGGGCATTTTATAGCCCCCGAATTCGGCAAGCTTGGCTCCAAGGTCGATATGAGAAGGGTATAACGCGGTTTTTTTCATTGGCTGTCTTCCTGTCGTTTGTTTTCTGTGGCCGTCACCAAGTTTTCCATAAGGGACAAGACTGTAAGAGGCCCAACACCGCCGGGCACGGGCGTGATGGCTTTAACTTTATTCTTTAGAGCCTCAAAATCCATATCGCCACAGAGGTTTCCGTTTTGATCTCTATTCATCCCGACATCGATCAACACTTGAGATTGGTCTGTTCTAAAGTGTTGCGGCCCTAAAAATCGGGTTTGGCCTGCGGCTGAAATGACAATATCTGAATTTTTTGTGTAGATGGAAAGGTCCGGGGTTTTGGAGTGGCACATGCTGACAGTGGCTCCCCGGTTTTGCAATAAAAGAGAAATTGGTTTGCCTACTATTAAGCTTCTGCCTATGACTGTTACTGTTTTACCGGAGACGCCAATTTTGTAGTGTTCTAAAAGGTCAAGGATTCCTTTTGGGGTGCAAGGAACAAACATAGGATCGCGCCCTTTAAACATGTCAACGATGCTGGCGGCTCCAAAGCCGTCCACGTCTTTTTCCGGCGCGATAAGCTCTGTTATATCTATATCCTTTAGCTGATTGGGAACAGGCAACTGCACAAAGCAGCCGGTAATGGAGGCGTCTTCATTCATTTTTTTTATTTCATTTAGAAATTCTTCTTTGGAGACGGAGCTTGAAAGTCTATTTAATTCGAATTCGCATCCAAGCCTTTGGCACATTTTTTTCTTGTGTCCAATATAAACCAAACTGGCGGGATTGGCGCCGGCAAGAATGACTCTCAGTTTTGGAATGAAACCTTTAGCGCGTAATTTCAAAACTTTATCGGCTAGAAGTTCTGTCCGGGCGGCCACCACCGAGCTGGCGCTAAGTATTGTTGTCATGTTCGCAAAATAACTCAAATTAACAGTATTTGACAGTTAAAAAACCAAACAAGATTTCAGACACTTAAGAAGAAGCAGAAAATTATTTTATGTTTGCGTCTTTTGCTATTACAATGACTGGAATTCCCCTTAAGGATTTTTAAAAAGCTTTCAAAAAGGCTGGGCAATATGAGTAAAAAACGCGAATGCACAATCTGCAAACACTACGGAAAGTCCACGGTGGACGCCAATAACTTGGAAAGAACCAATCTTTTTGATGATGGAGGCAACCCTGTGCCGGTCAACTTGTGCAGAAACCATTCGGTGCAGCTTTTTCAAAAAGGCCAAAAAAAATTTCTCATTTCTCATTATAAAATTCTTACCGACCTTATCGCCTCTGACGAGCCAAAGTTTCTCGAAGTGCTTGAACGCACCATTAAAAACAATCTTGACCTAATATCTTAATCCTTTTTGTTGAAGCCGTTTGGTAGACTATCTTTTCTTTTGAGCGTAAAATTTCAGAAAAAGGCTGAATATTGCTAGTGCTTGGAATTGATCCTGGATCCGTAAAAACTGGTTGGGCTTTATTAAAAGCTCAAGGCAGAAAAATTCACGTGGTGGCATCCGGCGTCTTGGAATTCAATTCAAAGACGGAGTTTCTTGAACGCTTAACTCAAATCAGCGTCTCGTCAAAAAATTTAATGCGCGAGTTG
>JBBDND010000294.1:0-9671 GCA_040877865.1 Bacteriovoracaceae bacterium
AGCTTCAATAATTTTATAAATCTCTTTTCCAAGAGCGATAAGGTTCTTGGTCACAATGAGGACTTCTCCAAGTCCCTGGGCGCTTTCCGCTCTCTTGCTTGTTTTAGGCAAGTTCATTTGGTCGGCCAAGATTTCGAGATCGCTTGGCAGTTTTTGTTTTTGTTGAAGAGTTTCAATCTGATTGCCTTGAGAATCGGCGTTAATTTCGTAAAGCTCCACCGTTTGTAGGGTGTGGTATTGATCCGTGTAATAAACCGCGTCCGCCAAGGCCAAGCTTGACCAAGACAATAAAACCGCTAGTGTTAATAAATTTCTCATTTCTTCCCCCTGTAAGATCTTTACGATCTCTGTTGGCCTAGGTGTACCCAAACCTGACAAACATCGTCAACGAAAGAATATGAATTTTTTACTAACTAAATCTTACACAGCGACACGGCGCGCAAATCGCTAAAATTAGGTTTTAAATGCTTGCAATTTGGAAAATAGTTGATAAATTTATGCGGAAACAAACATAAGCCCAACTTATATTAAATATAATCGGCTCTAATAAAGCTTAATGCAACAAAAGAGAGATTTTTATGAAATTAACTTTAGTGTGTGTCATTTGTTTTTTTCAATTTTTGTCCCCGTTCGACGTTCACGCCAAACTGACAATGGCCTCTTATAATATTAGAAACTTCGATTACGACCAACGCTCGAGAGTTCCCACCAATAAAAACAAGCTTTATCAGACGTTGACTCAAGTAAACGCCGACTTGTTGGCGGTGCAAGAAATCAACCAAACCGAAGTTTTTAAAAACTTTATCGATAGAAAGTTCTTTGGAAGGTATGGAGTTGCCTTGTCCGAATGCGGCGGCGCCCATGACCAGAGATTGGGATTTGTTTATGACAAAGCAAAATTTCAATTAATCTCTTTTCGAGAAGATTTAAGGATTTCCAACCCGCAGGCCCCCAATCAAGGTTTCTGCCAAAGGGGCAGCCGTCCCCTGGCCATTGGCGTTTTTAAGATAAAAGACTCCGGAAAAACTTTTGTGGCTTTTTCCGTTCATCTAAAGTCCGGCGGGCAAGAGAGATCCATTCAAAAGAGATTCAAACAATTAAAGTTGTTAAAAACAGTAATGGACGAGCACAGGAGCCGAGGCTTTGACAACTTCGCTCTCATGGGCGATTTTAACACCACGGAATACAGGGACGCCGGCCGGGTTTATCGAGACTTTAAAAACATGTTGGCGAAAATGAATGTAAAAGACGCTTCAGCGGCGGTAAAGTGCACCAGCTACTGGTGGGGCGGCAAACCTGACGGCAAAGAATATCCGTCAAAACTAGACCATATTCTCTTGTCAGGCTCATTTTTAAAAAGCGCCAAGGGTTCCGCGCAGGCCAAGGTTTACGGCCACTGCGCCAAGCTTGATTGTTCAGCCGCCCCCAAAGAAGACCTAGGAGCAGTGTATAATCAAGTAAGCGATCATTGTCCCCTATCTCTCTCTATATAAATATAAAAATCGGATAGATCTATGAGATATTTAAGTTTTGATTTAGAAGCCACAGGCCTGGAAGAAGACGCGCAAATCATTGAATTTGCCATGATTCCTTTCGACACTGAAGATTTCACCTTAAATCATCAACTGGAGAAGCAATTCTATGTCAAGTGCCCAAGCTTTGAAAAACTGGAAGCAAACTTAAGCTCCTGGGTAAAAGAGCACAATAAAGAACTTATTCAAAAGGCCCACCAGCAAGGCGTCTCGACTGAAAATTTTAAAAAAATTCTGGAGGATTATCTCCATTCCAAAGAGGTCCAAGACTATTTTGGCGGACAAAGGGTTGTGCTGTTTGGCAAATCCATCTCCGCCATCGACCTGCCCTTTTTGAACCGAGATCTTGGCTGGGAGTGGATGAACACTCACTTCCACCACAGGAACCTTGATCTTTCTTCTTTTACCTTGGGTCTAATTGACATGGGATTTTTGGAAAAGGGCATGGACTCCGGCGCCAGGCTTATGAAGCATTTGGAAATGGGAGAAGTCCTGCACACAGCCTTGGAGGACGCTCAGAACACCGCCATCATGTATCTTAAATTGCTTAGAAAGTATGGAAAACATGTCAAGCAAGCGTAGTTTTGCTTCCAGTCTTTTAATGGTGAGGCCCTTAAAGTTTGGCGCCAACGAGTCCACCATGCTCGACAACGCCTTTCAAAAAAAAAGCCCGTTGACGAATGAGGAAGTGTCTCAAAAGGCCCTGGCGGAATTTGACGGCTTTGCCCGCAAATTAACCGAGGCCGGCCTAAAAATCCACGTGGTTCAAGATCAAATGGGAGAGCGCGCTCCCGACTCGGTATTTCCCAATAACTGGTTTTCAACCCATCCGGACGGAAATGTTTTTCTCTATCCAATGAAGGCTCCCAACAGGCGGTTAGAAAGACGAAATCCGGTTATTGAGGAGCTTAAAAGAAACTTTAAGGTTCAGGAAGTCTTAGACCTTTCCAGACATGAAGACTCAAACCGGTTCTTAGAGGGCACGGGCTCCATTGTTTTTGACCATAAAAACAGGCTTGCGTTTGCCGCCATTTCTGAAAGAACCGACAAAGCCTTGTTTTTAGAGCATTGCAAACGACTCGAATACGAACCTATCTGCTTTGACGCCGCGGACGAAAGCGGCAATAGCGTTTATCACACCAATGTTATGCTTGCCGTGGCGGACAAATTCGCCATCGCTTGTCTGGACATGATTCCGGACTTGCGAGAAAAAGAAAGGCTTAAAGACGCCATCTCCAACGGGGGCAAAAGCTTAATTGACGTCTCCTATCATCAAGCCTTGAAGTTTTGCTGCAACTGTTTGCAAGCTAGTTCGGAGGATTTTAAAGAAAAACTAACGCTTGCCATGAGCCAGCAGGCCTGGGAAGCCTTTACTCCGGCCCAAAAAGAATTGATTTTAGACAGCTCTGTCCCTGTTGTTTCGCCCCTTTACACCATAGAGGCCGCTGGAGGGGGCGGGGCCAGATGCATGCTGTCTGAAATTTATTTAGACCCGCTTTAAACTTCGCGTTCCCTGTATTATATTTGATTCTCAAAATCTCTTGAGGGAAGGCCATGAAAATTTTGTCATTGTTCCTATTATTTTTAGTTTCTTTGCCGGTCTACGCTCTGGAAAAACTGGACGCTCTGGAAAAGCTTGAACGAATCAGAGTTGACAAGATCGTCTGTGGAGAGATTGACCCTTATATCCTGGGAGACGCCTGTCTGGTTTACGGCTCAAGTAAAAAGAAAGCTTTTGGCCTGGTTTTTGACATCGACCAATTTTCAAATTCAAAATTTTATTCTCTTGAGCCGGGGGATTTTTTTGAGGCCAATTTTAAAAACGCCAACAAAATAAAGGACCCCGCGGTTAACGCCGTAATCAACCGCTACGGCAAAAATCTTAACACCAGTCTAAAAACCTTTTGGGTAAGCAAGGCCAAGACATTTTTTGTTTCCACCGCCGTTGGCAAAGTTGAAAAAGAATTTTCTTTAAGCTGCCAGGCCACGGAACAATTTGACGGCTCCATGATGTGGTCAACTGTCAGCGTTGAATCAAAACTCTTAGTCAGATCTTTTGAGAGTTATGAACTGGTTCGCCCTTTGTTAAAATATGAGTTGAGCATGAGCGAAGACTTTACAACTTTGTGGGATTCTTTTCAGGCAAGGGATCCAGACTACTCTTTATTTAATAGAAGACATTACAGGCCTTCAAAATATCGGGGACATGTAAAATTTAACAATCTTTACTCTTCAAAGACTTTTGGCGAGGTGGATCTAATATTGCCTATAAAAGCTCTGTCGGCGCCAAGCAAGTTTCAAGGTTTCGCCATAATGACCCATATAAGCGATCACTGGGGCGGCACGGTAAAGCTTGATTGCCAATTGCGCTAATAAAACAGCCCCAAGTTATCTCTTTCCCGCCAGTTTATATCTTTCAACTTTATGAATGTAATTTGCGGGATCTCTCACTTTATTGTTTTTTCTAATTTCAAAATGCACATGCGGCCCACTTGAGCGCCCGCTTGATCCCACCTGGGCGATCACTTCCCCTTGAGAAACTCTTTGCCCCTTTGAGGCGAAATTTTTGCGGTTATGAGCGTAAACAGTGTGATAGCCGCCTTGGTGCTTGATAACAATCACGCGCCCATAGCCTCGCATTCTCCCGGAAAAAACCACTTTTCCCCGGTCCGCCGCCAAGATATGGCTGCCGCTTCGGGCGGGAATATCTATGCCGTCGTGATGCTTGCCGCTTCTCATTCCATAGAAAGAAGAGATTCTTTTGGCGCTGGGAACCGGCCAAATAAAACGGGCCGAATCCCGGTAATCAAAGGCGGAATTGTCTCGGCCTGGATTTTGAATTAAACGCATAAAGCCGACTTCAGACGGTTGGAAAACCCACTCTCCACCTTTCTGAACATAACGGCCGCTTTGCATAGCGCAAGACGTCATAAATAAAATGATTAAAAAAAAAGTTGTTTGCTTCACGTCTGTCTCGTTGCTTTAAGCGTTAAAAAGTTTTATTTCCACTTCGCGCAAATTGCTAAGCAGATTAATCCAAACAGGCCTTTAAGCTTTGAATGGTCTGCTCGTCTTCAAAATCTTTTCCCCAGAGATTTTGAAGATTGACTGAAATAAAACCTTCGTCAACGGCGTTGCAATCGGAACCGCTTACATCTTGGTGGCCTTTATAAATGCCGCCCACCCAATAGTAGCTTTTGCCTCTTATATCTTGCCGTTCAACCACCTCTTCGGAATAAATTTGATAACCTGTAGCGGCGATCCTGACTCCTTTTATCTGGTTTTGAGGTAAATTCGGCACATTGATATTTAAAAGCGACATGGAAGGAATAATTTTATGAACGTCCTTGGAGACTATTTTTGAAATAAATTTGGCAGCGACATCGAAGTGCTGGGCGTCTTTTATGCGTTTGATGACCAAGCTTGCCGCAATGGCGGGAACGCCTCTAAAAGCCGCTTCTCTCGCGGCGGCGACAGTTCCTGAATAAAAACGGTCCTGGCCGAGGTTGGCCCCAATATTGATTCCCGACACGACAAGATCAGGTCGATTATTTTTTAAAAGATGGCCTAGCCCCACCAAAACGCAATCGGCGGGAAATCCCGAACAAGAATAAACATTTTCCTGAATTTGATTTAGCCGAATGGGCTCTCCAAGGGTTATGCCGTGTCCGCAACTCGAGCGCTCTTGATTGGGGGCGATAGTGATAACTTCATGATTCTTTGCCAACTCTTCTCTTAAAAAAATATTGCCGTCGGCTCTGACTCCGTCGTCATTTGATGTTAAAATCTTCATTAGGCGTCCAGGTTTAAAATTCTTTTGGCGTGCTCCAAGTGAGAGCCAACAAGATTCATGTCAACCCGTCGATAGCTTTCTTCCACCTTCTGATTGATTTCATAGCTGAAGACTTGAGCGGGCATAAAATCGGTCACGCTTTCAGACAAATGGTCGCTCCAGTCCAACCGAAGATCAATCCATTGGTCTTCGCGTTTGATGTTGATAAACTCTTTAATAAACGGATACAACTGGTTGGACTCCCTCAAGCTTTCCAAGTATTCATAAGAAAATGAAACGCCGGAGAGGGATTTGGAGTTTCTTATTTTCCTATAGTTAAAGCTGTCTTTAAAATGCCAAATATAAGGCAGGCCAAACTTTTCGCATTCAGCTAAATTTTCCGAATCTGTAAATTCCAAATAGCAATTTTTTTCATCTAACAAGGCGTTTCTGCGGACATGAACCATCAATTGTTCTATGACAAAATCTTTTTCACTGGCGAACATAAAAGAAAAAGTCTCTTTGCCTTCTCTCTCGTTTTGAAGCATTTCAATAATTTTTCGCATCTGCACGAAGTTAAAACTGGCCGGACGCAAATCGAAGGCGAAGTGATTTATACCCGCTTTTCTTAGATAGCGAAAAAGGTCCAAATCATATACGCCGCGCACTTTGACATTCATCCCTCTTATTATAGCAAGAAAGTTTTTAGAGGCGTGAAAAACAGGGAACGGAAAGATGTTCCCACGGATTCTGGATGAAATTGATAAGTTAAAAGGTTTTCTTTTTTAAGGACGTAAATTTCTTTTTTATGGCCAAGCCAATATAAGCCCCGCTCATTTAAAATCTGTAAATTTTCTTCGTCCAAAGGCGCCGCCAAAGAATTATAGCGCTGGACTTCCAAACTCCTCGTCTCAAATCCCAACGCTTTGCGATCTTTTTGCTTCAGAAAAATCTTCTCAACCTCGCCGTGAACCGGTCTCACACATGTCTGCACCTTAAGCCCCAAGGCCCTGGCCGCCAATTGGTGCCCCAAGCAGACGCCCAACAGGAACATGTTCTGTCTATTCATTATTTTTTTTAAAGCTGTGATGATTTCCGGCCGTTCATCGGGATGTCCGGGACCTGGTCCCAAAACAACCGCCAATTTATGAGAGGTGTTAATATTGCTTTCCAAGAAAGAAGCTGTTTTCTCAAGCGGCATGATCCGCGTTTCCACGCCCAAAGCGACAAGTTCGCAATAAATATTGTAGGTAAAACTGTCCTCAAAATCACACAACACCGCCTTCACTGGCCAAGCCTGTCAAAACTAAAAAAATTGGTTCTATAAGTTTTGAACTGTTCATTGCCAAAGTTAAAAACAAAATTAATCGCGTACCTTTCGTCAACCACGCTTTGACGGTAGTTTAGATTAAGAATCCAACAGTTGTTGTTAGGCATAAAGTCGGCCTGATAGATCGTGCGCAATGTTTCGTCGGCGTCCATATCAATTTCTTTTACGGCGGAAAAGCCCAAGACATCTATAGGTCGCAGCTGCCCGCCCAATTTTAAGGTTCTAAGGTTGGAACCAGGCAAGGAATTTTCAGTGTAAGCGGTTAAAGCGTTAAAAGTTCCAAAAGTTTTTTGTAGCGAGACATTGGTTATCTGGTCCCCGCTTTGATGAAAATAGTATTCGCTTAAATTGGCGCTCCAACTTGGAGCGGTGTACCCGGTTCCCACAAAAAGTCTGGTCAACCTGTTTTCAAAAGAAGAATCGTCCGACTCATTTAACAGAAAACCTTGGGAGACGTTGAAGTATCCAACTTTAGAATAGCTAAAGTTGTCTCTTAAATAACGTTGGTCCTCAAAGTAATTAAAGCTTTTGGGGGTTTTTCGAATAAGCAGATTGCTCCATTGAAATTCCAAGGTGTTCTCTCTTGGAATAATCGTTCTGGTGGCGTTCGAGCCAAGGCTTGCTTGCTCTCTTAATAAGGCGTCGTCGTAGTCAAACCATCCTTCCGAGGTTTGAATTTGCTCTAGAAACCTCTCATTGCCTCTTTCGTGGCTGTCAGTTATAAAGTGATGTATAAATTTAAAGTCTTGAGAATGGCGGTAGCTGTTCTTTATTACGGTTATCACGTCTTCAGTCAACGATTCCTCAAAGTCTGGCAGAGCTCCGACAAGGTCGTCTTGGTCTTGCTTCGCCTTTTTCTCGGGAAAAACCTCTCGCAGCTGCTCTTCCTCCA
This sequence comes from Bacteriovoracaceae bacterium, assembly GCA_040877865.1. Lineage (GTDB taxonomy): Bacteria > Bdellovibrionota > Bacteriovoracia > Bacteriovoracales > Bacteriovoracaceae > UBA845. The sequence continues at coordinate 7,527 of JBBDND010000294.1, forward strand.
ACTCGTCGACTGAAACACTCTCTTCAAAGGCCAGTCCAAAGATCCGGTCCATGCTAAAACTAAACTCAGTTCGCAAAAAGCCGGCGCTCTTTTGGAAATATTTTTCATCTTCGTTTAGAAAATTGTACTCCTGATGGAAATGGGTGAACTTTGAGCTTAAACTGGTGGGGCCGTAATTAAAAAAGCGCCAGTTCAAATAAGGACTTGCCGAAAACCTGGCGGCGTTTCGCAAAAAGACGTCCTCTTTGCGCTCCATTTGTTTAAAAACGGTGTAATCCGTGTCCATGCCAATTGAAATGTGTTGGAACATCATTTTATCGCTGTCATACAGAGTTTTTGGCATCATGTTAAAATAGACAGAAGGAAGCGTCTGCACATAGGTTTTGTCAAAGAGCTCGGCGTCGGAAACCAATAGATTTCTTCGATAGTCCGCTTCAAGCCCCAAGTTATAGGCCATGAAGCGCTTTTCAAGGAACCCCCTGAATCCGGTGGAGCTTTCCAAAAGATATTGATCCGAGTAATCAGGAAAATCCCTTATAAAGTCCAAATCTTTAGAGCCTGTGGCGACTATATGCTGAGTGACAGAATTGCTCCATTGTTGATGGGACTCCAATTCGTAAAAATGGCGAAAGTAAGAAGTCTCAGAGACATCTCTGGAAGTTTTTCCCGGCAGATAAATTTTATCGTTTAACAACCGATGATTTAGCTCCAACCAGTTGTCTTGCGCAAAAACCTGTCGATATTGAAGATCCGCGCCCAAACCCCTTGTCCCCCAAAAGGAAGGCGCGAAGGTCATGTCTTTGCTGTCGTCTATGGCCCAAAAAAAAGGTTGTTGAAAGGAAACTCCTTCGTCCGGCCTGGTGGACAGCATGGGAAACAACAGCCCCGACTCCCTCTGGGTTTTTATGGGAAGAGCGATAAAAGGAATATATAAAATATGTACGCCTTTAACTTTAACCAATCCATGGCGCACCTTCACATATTGATTAATCTCAATATAAATTTCTTCTCCAAAAATCGACCAAGACTCCGCGCAATCTTTACAGGTTGTGAACTCCGCTTTTTCCGCGTAGAAGAGATCCTCGCTTTTTTTCACTAAAGTCTCGGCGACAATATTAAAATCGCTGGTGATGATGCGGGCGTTAATCATCGAGAGGCGTCCTGTTGAAGAGTTAAACTCTATTCTGGATCCGTAAAGAGTCACGTCCTGGCTAATAAATCGGGCGTTGCCCTCCAACAAAACATCGCCGCTCTCCATATTGAAAGAGGCTTTTTCGCCATAAAGCGTTTCTTTGCCGGAAATAATGACAACATTTCCCACAGCTTCAAAGAGTTTGCCCTGCTCTTTCCTGTACGCTTTTTCGGAATAAATAGAGACCGACTCGCCCAGCTTTAATTGAAGATTTTTATCCTCTTGAGAGAGGGCCTCGCCCGCGAAGAGCCCCAATAAAATAGTTGGAGCCAAGGGCCAAAATTGTTTTGCCCTGGATAGAATATTTTTCAAGCAATTCTTTCTTATCATTAACAAATTTCACTTGCGCCGTCTGGGCCAATGCCTTTAGCGTCTCTTGGCCCATGGCCTTTGGGTGTTCAAACACGGTCAATACGATTTGCGCGATCCCCTCTTTTTCAGACCAGGCCTTTATCATCCTGATCATGCTCATCGCGTCTTCAAAAGAGCGATGGGAAAAAGACATAAGAACTAAATTATATGTATTAGTATACTTGTCATCTTTTAAGAATTGAACACCTTTTCTCACTCCATCGGGATTATGGGCGGGCATCGCGTGACACGTCGCGCCTTCGAAGGAAAAAGTCAAAAGGCCTTCCGAACTAAAACGTGGCGAGCAAAATTCTTTGTTAAAAATTTTGCAAAATCCAAAGAAAGCCAAAACTTTATTTCTGCGTTCAAAATTAAAGCTCTTGTCGCAGGAACCTTTTTCAAACAAGTCTGTCCATTGGACGCCATGTTCTTGGCACCACGCCCGGGTTTTCTGTCGCAAATATTTTAACTCAAAGTTCGTCGCCAGCTCGGCGCCGTCTTGGGCCAAAGCGATTTTCTCCCCCAAGATAAGATCAAACCTGTTGCCCAAAATTTCCTGATGATCTCTTGAGATTGAAGTTAACAAAACCAGATCGGCCTTT
>JBBDND010000295.1:0-9580 GCA_040877865.1 Bacteriovoracaceae bacterium
ATAATCATAGAGGGGATCAAGCGGATAAATTTCTTGCGCCTTGTCAGCGCCTAAATTCATGGCGAAAGCGAATTTTACCGCTTCCTGTTCCCAATTGTGGGTAATTGACCAGGCCTGGAGCAGCCCGACTAGCAGCGTGTCCTCGTATTTCCAAGGCTCGGGCCGGGCGCCCAAAATTTTATGTTCAATAGTTGGAAAGCGCTTCATGCCTTGATTGATGCCGTCTGTAAAAGCCCTCAAGATGATTTGATCTTTCTCAGGCAAAAGATCCAGGTCTATTTTTGATCTTTGCGCAAAACCCCAGCCCCGCATGGCCAAGTCAAACTCCACGGTGGAAGAGTTTAGCGCTTTTTGGTCGCCCAGAAACTCGGAAAGCCGTCCCGAAGCGAATCTGCGCAAAAGATCCAGTTGAAAGCCGCGGTAGCGGGCCTGAACAAAGCCGGTGGCCCGGACCAAGTCGGCCAAGTTTTTCGCCTCTATATGCGGAACGCCGTAGGAGTCAAACACCACGGAGACTTTTTGAGTTAAATTATTTAAATTCAGGCTTTGCTTTTTATTAACTGGATGATCGGGCCAGATACGATATTTGGCTATGGGATAAAGGGGAGTTTGGGCCAAAAGGACGACGGCGGCAACCGTCACAAACGCGCTAGCGCAAAACAGCAGGATCTTTTTATTTTTCATTTTAAAAGTATTGCTCTTTTTTTTAATATTGAAAATAAGGAATAAAGAAAACCAAATATAACGGTTTCTTGGCCACAAGCCCCCAACAAGCCCCCAACAAGGCTTTGGAGCGTATTTGCGCGCATTTTTTATCGAATTTTGAATAAAATAGGTTAAAAAACGACGTATTTGAGCTATATTTTGCTTACAACCGCCGTTTATGATAAAAAACAGCGTTTTATGCGGTCATAAAAAAGGCGTAAAATGGATCTGAAAATCTGGGAGAAGAACATATGATGGATCAAACCTATAGCGAGCTCACGTCACTTAAAAGCAAAGTCGTGGACGACGTTATTAAATGCGATTTAAAGGACGCCTCGGGGCTTAATGATTTTCAACAGCTTCCCAGCGAAGACAATATCGCCATACCTCGCGTGGGCATTAATCGTTTCCGTTTGCCCATTGTGGTAAAAAACAAGTACGGAGAGGTTTGCTCTCACGACGCCGAAGCCGCCATGTATGTGTCGCTTAGCGAGAAAAAAAATGGCGTCAGCATGAGCCGGCTGTGCTCAATACTGCAGGCCGAGGCCATGGAGAAACAGGTTGACGTGGACTTTTTAAAAACCATTCTGGCCAGATACCGCGAAGAATTGCGGGACGAAACCGACAAAGAACCTATAGAAAAAGCGTTTGTAAAATTGAAATTCAACTATCCGTTAAAACAGAAGTCGTTAAAAAGCGAAAATTGGGGATGGCAATATTATCCGGTTGAGTTTGAGGCGATTGAGACATCAGAGCGGGGCTTCGAGTTTTTTATTTCTTTGGATTACGAATACTCTTCCACTTGTCCATGCTCACTTTCCATGGCAAAGCAGTATGAAAGGGAATTTGCCGAGGGCAAAACGACTGAAGGCAGCGGAATTGGCGTTCCCCATTCTCAAAGATCCAAGCTGACGGCAAAGGTCAAGGTGAATCCTGAAGAAGAGTTTTATATTGAAGATCTGATCAAACTTTTAAAAATGGCCATCCCCACTGAGACCCAAAGCTTGGTAAAACGATTGGACGAGCAGGCCTTCGCTATTTTGAACGGCGCCCATCCCATGTTCGTTGAACACGCGACTAAGAGAGTTCACAAGTCCTTTAACGCCAATGAACATTTGATTTTGGATTGGCTGGTTCAGTTGGAGCATATTGAATCCCTTCACAGCCACAACGCCGCGGCCGTCATTTATAAAGGTGTACAGGGCGGCTTAAGGGCCGATACAATCTTTTAGATGATCACCGGAAGAATTCAAAAGTTACAAAACAAACACGAAGAGGTTGTGAAATACAGCCTTAATTTGGGAGGCGAGGAAATCGACCTTAATTCCTTGGTGGGAAATAAAATCAAGCTGGAGTTTACCGGCGATATATATTGCGTCGACACGGGAAAAAAATTAAAGAAGGCCTACGGACAAGGCTACTCTTGGGAATCCTTCACCACCTTGCCAGAGTGCGACGTGTGCCTTTTTAAGCCGGAGCTCTGTCATTACTCCCTCGGCACTTGTCGGGACGAAAAGTGGGGGGAAGATCATTGCATGAAACCTCATGTGATTTACCTGGCCAATTCAAGCCAGCTCAAGGTTGGAATTACCCGCAAAGCGAATACTCCACATAGATGGATGGATCAAGGAGCAAGCTTCGCTCTTCCCATATTAGAGGTCAAGGATCGAAGAACATCCGGCCTGATTGAAGTTGAGATCGCTAAAAAGTTAGGCGACAAGACGAACTGGCGCAAAATGTTGAAAAATGAAATTGAAGACATTGATCTGGAACGGACGCGGGATCAAGTTTTCGAAGAGTTTGAGCCGCTGATAGAAAAGCATAAGGCAAAGAAGCTTAATGAAAAAATTCTGTCCTTTCAATATCCCGCCATCAAGTTCCCTGATAAAATTTCGTCTCTTAATTTGAGCAAAAAGCCTCTAATAGAAGGAAAGCTGCTGGCGATTAAGGGCCAGTATCTTATTTTTGATTGCGGCGCGCTGAATATGCGCCGACATCAAGGCTATGAAATTTCAATGGCGTTTTAGACTGACCGTTAAGATAGAATACTAACATGGAAAATTTGCTGCTCATTTTAGTTATTATTTTATTGCTTGCCATGATTGCGGGCATTCTTGTCTTGGCCTGGATGGGCCATCGCTTTTTAAAAATCAAAGAAAATGAAAACCTTTCCCCCAATAAGCTTGCCGACTCCGCCGGCGATCACAAGCTTGAGGATAAGCTTGAGGATAAGCTTGAGGACAAGAAACCAGCGGACAAAAAGCTTCCCCGGGCCAAGGTGGGCGCCGATATACTCAAGGCCTTAAAATCCCGGCAAGGCAAAAGCTTGTACTGCGAGGACCACCCAGACATGATGTCTATTGGACAGTGCGCCATCTCTGGAGAGTCTCTTTGCGAACACTGTCTAACAAAACAAAAAGACGTTAAAGTTGGCAAAAAGTACTTGGATCTGTATTTGGATAGCGAGTGGGTGGAAGTCGCGATGCTACACAATCAAGATATTTCACAGGACGCAGCCGAACGTATCGTTAAAGTAAAAGAAGTTCTTTGGCAGGATCAGTCCAGGCCTATGATTGTTCAAGGACATTACAAGATAAACGTGCTGAGCGATCAAATTGAGGCTTTTACCGTGATTATCGCGAGGGAAGACGATTCCGATTTTATTAGAAAAGAGCTTTCATTTATACAGTAGAGATACAATAGAGAAGGAGAAAAGCATGGCGTTGACGGTGTACAACACAATGTCGGGAAAAAAAGAGAAGTTTGTTCCTTTAGAAGAAGGGAAGGTGAAGCTTTATCTGTGCGGCCCCACCGTTTACGACTACCTTCACATCGGCAATTTTCGCGGGCCCATCACTTTTAATCTTATGCGCAATTGGATGGAGCGTTCGGGGCTAAAAGTTGAAATGGCCTATAACTATACCGATGTGGACGATAAAATTCTTGAAAAGGCAAAACAAGAAGGAGTGGAGCCAAAAGAGATATCTGAAAAATTTATTAAAGAATTTGAAAAAGACTTTAAAGCTTTGGGACTCAGACCCCACGACCACAATCCCAAAGTCACCGAACACATCCCGCAAATCATCCAGTCGGTTCAAACGCTTATCGATAATGGCAACGCTTACGAGATAGACGGAGAAATCTATTATTCCATCGACAGCTTTAAGGATTATGGAAAACTTTCCAAAAAGAAGCTGGACGAGTTGGAAGACGGAGCCAGGGTGCAGGTGGATTCAAGGAAAAAGAATCCTCACGACTTCGCTCTATGGAAAGCCTCCAAAGAGGGAGAAGCGGCCGCTTGGGAGTCGCCTTGGGGCAAAGGGCGCCCTGGCTGGCATATTGAATGTTCCGCCATGATTCACGCCATTTTTGGGAGCACTATTGACATCCACGGCGGCGGGATAGATCTCATCTTTCCCCATCATGAAAACGAAATCGCGCAAGGAGAGGGACATACCGGTTGCAAATATTGCAATTATTGGATCCATAACAATTTCATTAATATGAACAACGAAAAAATGAGCAAGTCTTTGGGCAATATCATGACGGCGCGCTCGTTTTTAGAAAACTACCACGCGGAGATTTTAAAATATCTCTTTTTGTCCGCCCATTACCGAACGGTTTTCTCCGTAAGCGAAGACAGAATCTTGCAAGTCATTGGAGCTTTGAACAGGATTTACAGCTCGCTTGAATTGGCCCAAGAGACGGTGGAAAGGGTGGAAGGCGAAGGCCAGCCGGATGCCGGTTTTAAGAAGAAATTAGAAGGCTTTGACGCCAAGATTAAACGGGCCTTAAACGACGACTTTAACAGCGCGGAATTTATTTCTCTTGTTTTTGAAGCGGTGAGAGCTTTCAACGCCTTGGGCTTTGGCAATAAGAAGAAAAGGAACACCATCCACAAGGCAAGTTCTCAATTGTTCATCGATTGGATGAAAAGCTACGGCGACATGAGCGCCTTGTTTAATGAGGAACCCCGGAAAATGTTGGACGTCTTGGATGACATATCCGTCCGGCTTAAAAATATCGATAGAGAGAAAGTTGAAGCTTTGGTGGCCAAAAGAAACGAGGCGAGAGACCAAAAAGATTGGGAGCGCGCCGACACAATTAGAGACGAGCTAAGCGCCATGGGGGTGGAGCTCATCGACGGCGCCGCCAGAGGCTGGAGGGTTAGTTTGCATGACTAGAGTGTTGTTTGTTTGTCTTGGAAATATCTGTCGTTCTCCCGCGGCTGAAGCCGTGTTCTTGCGGATGCTAAAAGAGCAAGGGCTGGAAAACCAGTTTGTGGTGGATTCCGCCGGCACCAGCGGCTATCACGACGGCGAGAAAGCCGATTCCAGAATGATTGAGCAGGCCAGTACAAGAGGGATAGAGGTCCCCAGCATTTCTCGCCAATTCACGGCAAAAGACTTCCGGGAATTTGACCACATCATTGTCATGGACGATTCAAATTATAAAAACGTTGTGGCCCTCGATCCCAAGGGGCAATACGAGTCCAAAGTCAGCAAATTAACCGACTACGCTTCTGAAAAATACCAAGGTTTTGATCATGTTCCCGATCCCTATTTCGGGGGTGAAGAAGGCTTTGATTTAGTTTTGGATCTCTTGGAGGATTGTTGCGCCAATCTTTTAAATAAGGTACGTGGTACTTTTTAATAAAAAGTACCACGTACCTTGATCGACTTGGTGATTATACTCTGCTTACAAGATTAACTTGCTGACCTAGAGACTTGGATTTTCTTCCGTGAAAACTTTGCAATTCGTCTCGCTCGGATTCTTCCTTGCATCCAATGCACAATGTGCTGGTAGGCCTGGCCATAAGCCTGGTGAAAGTTATGTCAGAGCCGCAGTCTTCACAGATGCCGTACTCGTCGGAATCTAGAAGGCCTTTGGTCTTTTTTAGTTTTTTTAAATATAAAGTTTCCCTGGTGGCAAACCTTAGTTCGGCGTGCTTTAAAATGTCGTCATTGGCGGAGTCGACTTCGTCTTTGCCAGAATTTTGTGAAATTTCCATGTGGCTTTTGTCGTGCGCAAGTTTTGTCTCAATTCTTTCAATGTCCGCAAGTACTTTGTCTTTTAAGGTAATCAATTGATCGTCCGAAAGATGATCATTCAGTCTACTGCTCATTAAAGCTCTCCTTGTCTAATAAATCCCTCTCTCACAGTTCTTGGGCAAATGTGGTTGTGTGTGTGAAAGTGATTAAACCAGCAGTGGTTTCTTTTGCCAATTACCTGTAAGTTTTTATTAGACCTTACAATTAAATTAAGCGGAATCTTCATGAATCGCTTCACATTTGTTAATGAAACCTAGAAAAACGCTTAACGTCACAATAAAATTCATATGAACTAAGGAAGCGTTTTCGTTGATGAAATGGGGATGACGGAGTTTTTTAATTTTTTATAAGAGGGGATTGACAGACCTAAATTGAATAAAACGATCAGGATATTTCTTACATTAATTTTTAAGATGTCAGATTTTTTTTTGGAGTGAAGATTTCTTTTGCAAAAACTCCTTTTTTGCAAAAGAAATAAAAATGTGTGCTTAATCAGAATGTCAGCTTGTAATATTAAGTTTATTTCATGGTTTCTAAAAAGAAAGCAAAAGTTTCAACAATATTTAAAACTCGATTCATTTCTATGTGTTAGCGCTGGTAGGTTATTAAAGAGGTCGGATAAGAAAAATCACAGTTCTTTTTTTGATCGCTTTATTTGCTCATTGATCAAAACAAGTTCATCCATTAATTTAAAAGTTTTTTTGATGATTTCTTCGTTCATAAAATCATTCTATCACGAGTTGTTTGATATTGCAAATAAACGTTCTATATACGGTACTGACAGCTCATATTCTCGTAGTTGGCGTTTTATCGCCTTGTTTTGAAAGTTTGAAGGCCCGTTTCCCGACGGGCCTTTTTTTAAGGCGCAATAAGAATTTTAAAAGCTAAAACCAATAGGATCGAGGCTAAAAGCCACTTCTTGGCGGCGGCTCCAATATTGGCGTTAAGTTTCACCCCAAGTTTGGAAGAAAAGAACGCTCCCGCAAACAAACAAAAAATAAAAAGAATATTTACGTGTCCGATAAAAGAGCTTTGGGCCAGAGCGGAGCTTAATTTAAAACTGCCTGGCGTAAAAAAATGCGGCAATAGCCCCACCAGGCAGGCCGCCATCATGGCCACATTCGAATAGGGGGCTACCAATTTCATGGGCAGTTTTACCAAGCTCAAAAAGAAAGGCACAAAAATAACTCCGCCCCCAAGCCCTGTTATGCTGGATATCAGCCCTCCCGCAATACAAGTGGCGCCCAGCGCTTTGGGTTTTTCTTTGTAGGCCGATTCACTCTTCGAATCGTTTTTTTTATTAAACAAAACTTGGCTCGCCATGATTAACAAAAGAAAGCCAAAGATTCTTTTTAGAGAATGCGCCGGCAAAAGGTAAACCAATTGAGCCCCGACCAGCGCGCCAGCTCCAGCGCTTGCGGCAATGATCCACAGGACAGCGCGCTTGGGGAAAAGTCCGCTCTTATAAAAACGCCAATTGTTTAGCGCGGCGCTTAAAAGAATGGTTCCCAAGGATATGGAAATAATGGAGGCCGGGGGCAGGGAGGGAAATAGCATGTATAACACGGGAATCATGATGGAGCCGCCGCCAATTCCAAAGAATGAGCTTACTAGTCCCACTGAAAGACCGGTGGCGAATAAAATCAAAAATTCCATAAATTTGACAGTAAGGTTGGAGATATTGTTTGTCTAATACTTTGTCAGTGTTATCATAGACTTATGAAATACATTAGGGACTCAAGGACGGATCCATGAAAGTATTACACATATCTACCTGCGCAAATCTTGCTCACGCTATTCGGCCTCTTTCTTTTTGCTTTAAAATAGAAAACGGAATTTGTAATGCAAAAATGAAGGAGCTTTATATATGAAAACCTTATTCATCATGGGGTTGTCGATTTTTATGGCAGGCCAAGCGGCCGCGGGAGTTTTAATAGAACCCTACATGGGCTACGGCCAAATCGTCACCACTAACGACGTTCCAGACCAGGACGACGACAGCGAGTCGGGGGCTTTTGTCGGCGGCAGGCTTGGGTATTCCTTTTTGCTATTTTCGGCCGGGCTTGATTATAACACCGGCAGCGCCGGAGATTACAATCGCGAGAACACGGCCGTTTTCGCCGGCTTTGATTTGCCCATTCTTTTAAGATTTTACGGCAAGTACATTTTTGCTTCCCATTTAAGCAATAGCGACAACGATTTTGTTTACGATTTCCAAGACGGTTACGCGCTTGGCGCCGGCTTTACCGGCCTGCCTTTTGTTGTCATCAATTTGGAGATGGGAAGACAAAACTATCAAGTGGCGAGCGGAGGAAGCGATCACGATGTGGAGGCTGCAAGTTATTTATTGTCGGTGTCTCTGCCGCTGGATTTTTAAAAAGAATTTATAAAAAAATAACAATGACTGTTATTAACCAAGATAAAAGGAATTTATCATGAAAAAAAATCTTTTAATTTTATTATTTTTCGCTTTTGTTGTGAACGCGAGAGCGGGAATTTTGATTGAGCCGTATGTTGGCATGGTTATGAATGGAGAAATCGACAACGGAACGGATGTTGAAGACTATTCGGGACAAAGTTATGGAGCAAGATTGGCATGGCAACAAATGGGCCTGTTCGCAGGTCTTGACTACCGTCTTTCCAGCAAGGAATTCTCTTTTGGATCTTCTGATTATGAGGTGAGCGAAAACCTTTATGCCGCGGTCATTGGTTACGAGTTTCCAATCATGCTAAGAGTCTGGGGTGAATTTATCCTTGGAGGAGAGGGAGAAGTTAGCAAGGACACTGATTTTACTTATGAAAAACCATCTGGAACAATTCTTGGCCTAGGCTATACTGGCCTGCCCTTTGTAAGCTTAAACTTTGAAATGGCAAATTATAAATATTCAGAAGCTGATGGGGAATCTTTAAACGATGACGCAAAATTTTCTCATTACTTGCTGTCGGTCTCATTGCCATTTAGCTTCTAAGGAGCAAAGTGAAAAAACTTTTAGTTTTATTCATCATATCTTTTTCCACCTACGGCTCGGTCTTGTTCGAGCCGTATGTGGGCATGACCTTCTCTGGAGACGTGGAAGAAAGCGGCGAGGACGGGGTGTTTGAAGGACCCGGTTACGGAGTGAAGCTTGGAGCTCAATATCAAGGACTTTACGGCGGCTTTGACTACCGTCTGGGAAGCTACACGCTGGATATGGACGGAGACGCCTCCAAGCTTGAGGACAAGACTTTGAGCTCGGAGATTTACTACGCTTTTGTTGGTTACGAATTTCCCGCCTTTTTCAAAGTGTGGGCCGGCCTGGGCATAGGCGGCCGCGCCAACTCAAACGAATTCGAATTCACCGAAGGCTCGGGAAGTTTGATTGGCGTTGGCTACAAAGGCCTGCGGTTGGTTTCGTTAAATTTTGAATTTAATAATTGGAAGTATGGCAAGGTTGATCCGGGGGGAGACTCGGATTTGGAAGGCTCAAACTTTTTATTTTCCGTGTCGGTTCCCATCAATTTTTAGAACATTTAACATTCAGGAGAAAAAATCATGAAGATTTTAATCACCCTTGCATTGGTCTTTTCCTTCAGCGCCCGCGCTTCGTTTTTATTGGAGCCTTACGCTGGCGTTAATATCAACGGGGGTTGGAGCGACAACAGCTCCGACACGGTCAATCAGTTTAGCGGAACCATGTACGGCGCCAGAGCGGGAATTCAAAAAATGGGCTTTATGTTGGGAGTGGATGGCCGCAAAGGAAGCTGGAGTGTGGACAATGAGGCCAAATCAAAGCTTGATTACACTCATTTGGCCATGTTTGTGGGCTATGATTTTCCCATCCTGC
>JBBDND010000296.1:0-1769 GCA_040877865.1 Bacteriovoracaceae bacterium
CCGAGATCTCCCAGTACATCGCCGACGCCGGCGTCACTTCTAGAAGAAAAGCCGAACAATTAATTGTCCAAGGCCGAGTCAAGGTCAACGACCGCGTGGCGGTGGAGCTTGGAACCAAAGTGGATCCCCAAGAAGACGTGGTCATGGTGGACGGAGAAGTGGTGGATGTCCTAAGTGTCGACCACGTGTACCTCGTATTAAATAAACCTCGAAGCTATGTGACCACCGTTTCCGATCCCGAAGGCAGAAAAACCGTTATGGATCTGATTCCCATCAAGCAAAGAGTTTATCCGGTGGGCAGATTGGACTATTTGTCGGAAGGGCTTTTGCTTTTAACCAATGACGGCGACATGGCCAATAAGATCATGCATCCAAAGTTTGAAGTTTCTAAAGTCTACGAGGTAAAAGTTTTTGGCAGAATTAACGAGGCGTTATTAAGCAAATTGAAGGCCGGCGTGACTTCCCATGACGGAATTTTAAAGCCAAAATCCGTTCGAGTTATTGAGCAGCTGCCGCAAAAAACCTGGCTGGAGTTTCGTCTGGCAGAGGGCAAAAATCGCGAAATTAGAAGAATCTGCGAGGCCTGCGGCGTCACCATCGACAAGCTTAGAAGAGTGGCGATAGGCAACCTCTCCATCAACGGCGTTGCCCCTGGAACTTGGGAATACATCACCAAGAATGAATTAATGAAAAAAGTCGGGCTTAACAAAGACGGCTCCAAAAAACACGGGCAACAAGCGTACGTGTCTCCCAAAAAGAGCGTTGACGTTAAAAAAGGCTCCAAAAAACAAAAGAACGCCACCATGGCGGATTCAAAAGATTTTTCCAAATTTAGAAAGGAAGTTTATTTTGAAACTTTGGAGAACATAAAAAAGAGCAAGGCGTTGGCTCAATTCACAGCTCAGGCGAGCGCCCAAGCGACGGATCAGGCCAAGGGCCGGCCCAAGAAATAAAAAAAGCCGCTTGAAGCGGCTTTTTTTTTATTTAAAATTATTGTTGGCGTCTAGTTGTCGTATCTTACAATTTTATCCGAGTATATTTCATCGTTTAAATTATCCAAGCAGAATTCAAGAGCTTGAGTGGAGTAGGGGATGTTTTCATCTTCTCTCCAAATGGAAGTAAAATTGGCCTGCTTGATGGCCCCGGCGACCAACTTCATGAGCTCCGAGCTTGAATCAAAATATTCTCCCTCGTCATCCGTTGTCATGACATGGGCGAGCAGGTTAGAGACTGTTTTTAAGAGTCTTTTTTGTTGAGCGCTAAGCTCCGAGCCTTCAAGGGTTATGCTAAAAGATTGAGTTTTTTTTGTTTTCTTGTCCATTATACATTCTCCAAAAATTGTTGGCCAAAATCACTTTCTAAGAGGCTTATCGAACGCTCTTCATGTAAATTTAGGCATTTAAGATTGAGTAATTAACTTTTTTTGAGGGCTGGCCCAGAAAATATGGGGTGGACAAAGGAATTATAATGGCTTATAACCTTAAACGCGGGATGGAGCAGTCTGGTAGCTCGTCGGGCTCATAACCCGAAGGTCGTAAGTTCGAATCTTGCTCCCGCAACCAAAAACATACATTAGCCTGTATATATTTGAAGCCCCTGGTAAAACAGGGGCTTTTTTTATGTCAAAGTCTTTTCAATCTTCACCGGTGGATTTATTTAGGGCCGCGCATGTATGACAAGCTTGGCCTAAAACTGGCCGAGGGGGTGTGTATGTTTGGAATCTGGCAATGGATTGGTTTTGCGGCCATTGTTTTAGCGGGACCCAACTC
>JBBDND010000297.1:0-1763 GCA_040877865.1 Bacteriovoracaceae bacterium
AAGCTTTTCACATAGGAAGAGCATGAGCTTAGAATAAAGAGGCTGGCAAAAGCCAATATTACTTTCATAGTTCAACCATCACCGTGTTAAAGTCAATTACTGTGCCGAGAATATTTTTTTTAGTTTTGTTGTTGTAAAGCTTAATCCTGTCCCCGTGGGAGCCGCTTTGCCTGGCTTTGGCGTTGGTCTTTAAGGTGATGTTTTGACCTTTTAATAAAACCTCGACCTCTTGGTTGAGCTTGACAAGGGTCTTGGGGATAAGGTCTTTTTGCTTTAAGGCCTGGCCTTTGCGCAAGCGTTTGTTCGCCCTAAAAAATTTTAGATGGTCTATGTCTTGGAAAAAATGACCCTTGCCATCGTCAAGCGCGTGGGCGGGCTCAAGAAAACTGCTGTCCAGATTCGTGGCGAACGGAGAAACGTCTTTTGTTAGAATATACCCTCGTTTTTTAATTTTTAAGTTGGAGCTTAGCCAAATCGTCTTCTGGTCGACCTTTAACTTTATATTTTTATCGCCAGGCTCGCCACAAGAAGCGCACTCCACCGCCACTGTCTCGCTTCCTTGGAGGTTTATGCTCGCTTGGCCGTAAAGGCTTGAAAGGGAAGAAACGACAATGTCCTCGCGATTCAAAGCTTCGGAAATAAATTTTTTCAAGTCCACAACTTCAATGGAGCCTCCAAACTCAATATCCAAATTAAATTCGCTTTTAAACATTTGTGTCAAATGAGCGTGATTCATTTTTCCGGAGGAGCTTGAAAGAAAATCAATAAATATTCGCCGGGTTTTTTGATCGCAATTGGATTTTTTAATGGCGCTCTCGTCCAATGTTTTATTTATTTTTAAAATTTTCTTGTAAACGTCAATATGGCAGCTCAAAGCCGCCGGCGCAAAAGAAAATAAAAGGAAAACTACAAAAAGAGATTTAATAATTTCTCCTACCTTATATTGTTCACTGTTTGCAGCATCTGATCCGCCACTCCCATTACCTTGGAATTCATTTCATAGGCCCTCTGAGCTTTAATCATGCCAGTCATCTCGTTCATGATACTGACGTTTGAGGACTCCAACGCGCCTTGATGAATCGCGCCCGCGTTCTCGCTTCCGGGAATATGTTGGATCGGCTGTCCGCTGGCTGTTGTGACCATGGCGAGGTTGCCCCCCTTGTCGGCCAGTCCGGCGGGGTTCACAAAGGTGAACACGGGTATTTGTCCCAAATCAATTGGCTCTGCTTGTGTTGTTAAAAAAGCTTGGACTTTGCCGTCCTCTCCAATATTTAAGCTCTTTGTGTTGGGAGGAAGGGTGATGCCGGGCACAAGCGGATGGCCGTTCCGGGTTTTGATAACGCCTTGGGCGTCGACTGTAAAGGAGCCGTCCCTGGTAAACATGACTTGATTGCCAACTTGGACGCCAAAAAATCCGTCTCCCATGACCATGAGGTCGTAGGGCCTGTTGGTTATTTGCGGGCTTCCCATTGAATGCTCTCGCCTCGTGGCGGAAACCTTGGCCCCAGAGCCCACTTGATGTCCGACAGTGTATTCAGTGTTGTTGGAAGAGCGCCCTCCGGCTTCTTGGACCGTTTCGTAAAGAAGATCTTCGAACTCTGTTCTTTGGGCTTTATACCCGGTTGTATTGACGTTTGCGATATTGTTGGAAAGCGTGTTCACATGAGATTCTTGGGCCGCCATGCCGGTCGCGGCGGTGTTGAGCGCCCGCAACATCGCTTGAGCGTTTTTAGGGAAACAGATGTGAGTAAATGTCCCCGCCG
>JBBDND010000298.1:0-9405 GCA_040877865.1 Bacteriovoracaceae bacterium
CCGCCAAAGCCAGGATGTTTTGCTTCATAAGAATAGGGAAGGCGCGAGCCTTCCCTTGACTGTGTTAGCTTTGAATCTTTTTAAATTCTTCAGTGAGAATGGGAACAATTTGAAACAGGTCTCCAACGATTCCATAATCCGCCTTGGAAAAAATGGGAGCGTCCGGGTCGGTGTTTATGGCAACAATCACTTTAGAAGTTCTCATGCCCGCCAAGTGTTGAATGGCGCCTGAAATGCCGCATGCGATGTATAATGTGGGAGAAACAGTCTTCCCTGTTTGACCTACTTGCATGTCTGGGCTGGCGTAACCAGAGTCAACCGCGGCTCTGGAGGCTCCGACAGTGGCTCCGATCACTTCCGCGCATTCATGCAAAATTTTAAAGTTTTCAGAGTTTTTCATGGCCCGGCCGCCAGAGATGATAATGTTTGCTTCAGTTAAATCGATTTTTTCGGAAGCTGAGGCCACAATTTCTTTAATCACCGCTCTTAGATTTCCAGCGTCGACGGAAGTCTCATTAGCCTCGGCGGTCCCCCCGGCGGGAGATTCAGGCATTCCAAGCGCGTTAGGCCTAATGGTTATGAAATGAGGTTTGGGTCCTTGGATTTCAACCTTTGCCAAGCACTTGCCGGCAAATAGCGGCCTAGTGCCTTGAAAAGAATCGCCTTCAAATTGAAACGCGACAACGTCGGAAGCCAAACCCGCGTCGAATTGCGTGGCAAGTCTTGGCAACAAATCCTTGCCTAACGAGGTGGCTCCGGCGAACACATAGTCGTAGCTTTGGGATTCAATAAAGCCTTTAAGCGCGTTGGAAAATCCCTCGGGTGAATACTTGTCGAGATTGTCCCCTTTAAGCTTGTGAACTTTCTTGGCGCCATATTCTCCAAGAACCTTTGCTTGATCCTCGGAAAGATCGCCTATGACCGCCACCTCAACGTCTTGACCCTGCAACTTTCCAAGTATTTCAAGGGTGACAGGTTTAATTTTTTCTTTGCTTACTTCTGAATATACTAATACTTTTGCCATTGTTAGATCCCCTAATTATAAAACTTTTGCTTCTTCTCTTAGAAGTTTTACAACTTCCGCCACAACTTCTTGTTGCTTGGCCTCGTCTGTCGCTTCAAACTTTTTACCGGCAGGCTTTTCTGGCGGCAATTGAAAGTCGCTGTATCTTACTCTTCGATCATCGGCTGAAACGCCCACGTCAGCCAAACTAAGCTGCTGCATAGGCTTTCTTTTCGCTTTCATGATTCCGGGCAACGAGGCGTATCTAGGCGTGTTAATGCCCTTGTTTGTGGCCAGCACGCAAGGAGTTTCAACTTCGTAAACTTCCAAGGCTCCGCCTTCAATCTCTCTTTTAACGGAAAGCTTTTCCCCGCTTTTTTCATAGCCAACAATGACCGAAACGCTTGGCATATCCATCATTTGCGCCAGAACTTGGGGAACCTGCAGGCAGTCGTCGTCAATTCCTTGCTTTCCCGCAAAGACAACATCCGGGCTTTTGCCCGACTTTTCAATCGCTCCCTTTAGCGCCTTTGCAATGGAATAAGAGTCTAAGTTATCTTCAGCCTCGACCAGAATGGCGTCGTCGGCGCCCATGGCCAAAGCTGTTCGCAAAGCTTCGGTGTCCTTGACTCCGCCAACTCGAGCCACGGTGATTGTCGAGCCGGGATTGTCAGCCTTTACCAACAAGGCCTGCTCGACGGCAAATTCGTCATAAGGATTCATGACCCATTTGATGGAGGTTGTTTCAATAAATGTTCCATCAGCGCTTGGCTGAACCTTTGTTTCGGTATCAGGAACTTGTTTTACACAGACAAAAATGTTCATTCCTAAACTCCTTCAATTCTTTAAATGCTTTATAAATGAGTGTTTGTTTTCTATCTTCCCAAAACTTCTCTGGCTATGACCAGGCGTTGGATTTGGCTAGTGCCTTCGTAAATCTGAATGAGCTTGGCGTCTCGCATTAGCTTTTCCACCGGGTATTCTTTGCTATAGCCATAACCACCATATATTTGTACAGCATCAGTGGTGTTTTGCATACATGAATCAGCCGCGAACGCCTTGGCGTAAGAGGCCACCTCCGTATTACGCTCGCCGGTATCAAGAAGCCATGCCGCTTTGTGAACAAGAAGTCTAGAGGCTTCAGTTTTCATTGCGATATCGGCGATCATAAATTGCACCGCCTGATGTTTTGCGATGGGGACGCCAAATTGAACGCGTTGTTTGGAGTATTCTTTGACACAATCCAAGGCTCGTTGAGATCCACCTACCGCGGACGAAGCCACCAATGGCCTTGAGTGATCCAAAGTTTTCATGGCGATGGCCCATCCCTCTCCTGGTTTGCCCAACATGTTTTCTTTGGGAATTTTGACGTTTTCGAATTGTATTCCGCGAGTGTCGGAAGAGCGATGTCCCATTTTGTCTTCTTTTTTTCCAATGACAATTCCTTTAACGTCCGCCGGCACAACCACCGCGCTGAGGCCTTTGTGTTTAAGGTTGGGATCGATAGTGCCATATACGACAAATTGATGGGCGTGGCTGGCGTTGGTAATCCACATCTTTGAACCGTTTACAACCCAGTGATCGCCTCCGTCTTTGATGGTGGTTTTAATCCCGGCCGCGTCAGAGCCGTTGCTTGGCTCGGTCAAGCAAAAGGAGGCGATTTTAAATTCATCCATAAAGGGCTTTAAAAATTTCTCTTTTTGCTCCTTGTCGCCCGCGATGGCAATTGGCAGCAAGGCGAGATCATTGGCCATAAAAGAGGTGTTCATTCCCATGCATCCGTAGGCCAAAGCTTCGCCTATGATGACTGAATCCAAAGCGCTAAAGCCGGCGCCTCCAAACTCTGACGGAACGCATGTGTTTACAAGTCCAAGCTCCCAAGCCTTTTTGAATTCTTCCATGGGAAAAATTCCTTTCTCGTCATATTCTTGAGCTTTTGGAATGAGTTCATTCTTGGCGAATTTCATCGCCATTTCTCTCATTTCTTTTTGTTCGCCGGAAAGTTGGAAATCCATGTCAAAATCCTTTAATGCTTTTTTGCTAACGCTTGTGTGTTGCCGCTTTGTACAATGACAGCCTGATGATCGAATTCAACAGAAATTTTATACGATTTTTGCAGAGTTTGAAAGAAAGGCAATTCGCGCAATGGCAACACCACAAAGGCGCGCTGGTTCCATCTAGGATGGGGAATGACAAGGTTTTCATTCTCCACGCGCACCAATCCCCAAAAAATAATGTCTAAATCGATGGTTCTAGGACCTTTTTTGACTATTCTCTGTCTGCCCATGGCCTGTTCAATTTCCAACAAAGTCCGCATGACCGCGTCTGGCGTTGTGTCCGGAATTTTAAACTCCAGCGCTTGGTTGTAAAAAGGCGGCTGGTCTTTATGGTCGACCGCCGGAGAACTGTAAATATTGCTTTGGGCGATTAAATCAAAGCGCTGGCAAAGAGCGCTTTTAGCCGCCATTAGATTTTGCTGTTTGTCGCCCATGTTGGAGCCTGTGGCAATGATTAAGCTCATTGGAGGATTATAGCAGCTTTTAAATTTTTTTCTTTTGTTCCAGATCAGCTTTGTCTTTTTCTTTTTCGTTTTCACCCTGTTCCAACTGAAATTGGTACTTTTCGGTTATGGAGGGCAGCGTGGAATTAGAAGGAGCTTTGGGGGCGGTCTTCACCCCGCAAGAGACTAAGAGGCAGATAATGGCGACCGTTTTAAAATTCAATTGCGACTCCCAGAGCTAAAATATCGTTGCCAACATCTCCTCTTAAAAACCAGCCGGGAACCAACCTGCGCAAAAGAGTGATCCCGAAAACGGGTTGATCTTGGCCTAATTCGGCAAGGAGCTCTTCTTCTCTCGCGTTGATTTGGGGGTCTCCGGTGGTTGCCGCTTCGGGAGAAGAGACATTGTACAACTGATACCCAACGTAAGGCATAACGTAAGAGTAAAGGGGAGCTTTAAAAGTGTATTTTAATCTAATGGTAAAATTGTTGACAAGGGTTTGGGCGCCCTTGCCGGGAAAGTCGTTCATTAACACTCTTCCGTACAAACCTTCCAGCCAATAATTGTCGGAAAACTGATAGCCCCAAGTAAAATTCCACTGGGCGTGAGCTTCTGTTTGAGGCTCTTGGTCGGGAGTCAAATTGTGCTCAAAGCTGTATTGGCTCCAAGCCGCTCCTACAAGATTATCGGGCTTAATATGCCGATTGTCCTTGTTTAGAAACCCCACATCCGCTTCCATGTCAATGTCATATAAGTCTTCCTCTGATTCAATTTCGGCTTCCTCTATCGGGCGCTCCTTCACTTCTTTTACAAAAAGACGAGAATCGTCGCCTTTTAAGATTTGCACATCCAAGCCTTGGCGCATGAGGGCCCACCTTTTTAGGGAGTAAATCTTTAAGATTTTTATACCGGCCAATCCTTCATGGGTTTTTCCCACTAACGCTCTGGCGACTGGATCTTTCTCATTTAAGATAAGCGTGATGAAATCGCCTTTGTTTAACATTTGATTGGTGTTGGTTAAAATGAAAATTTTTTGGCTGCGAGAGATGATTTGCACCGTCTCTGTAAAAATTTGAGAACTGTCGCCTAACTGAGTTGTGGCGGAAATGTCGTTAACCAAATTTTGCGCATAAGATTTGTTTATGCCAAGCGCGAAAAAGATGATCAAAAAAAGGCAATAGGCTCTATTTATTTTCGACAAGTTAACTCCATAGACTTTTATAATTTTAAGCCCTTTGCTTAACCAAGTAAACCAGTAAGGCCGTATAAAAAAAAGCTAATGATTGACTGTTAAGCTGCGCTTTTGATACCACTAATTTAGACACACACTATATATTGGGGGGGTTAATGTTAAACAATGCTTATAAACAGTTATCTAGTGGTGATAACCGGCATTTTGTGGTTGTAGCCGGAAATATCGGCAGCGGAAAAACCACGTTAACCAAAAAGCTTTCTGGAAAACTGGGATGGAAGCCGTTTTACGAGTCGGTGCAAGACAATCCTTATTTGTCAGACTTCTATCAAAACATGTCCAGATGGAGCTTTCCTCTACAAATTTATTTTTTAAACCATAGATTTAACACTCATAAAAAAATTGAAAGCGGCCTGGCCAGCTCTATACAAGACCGTTCAATATATGAAGACGCGAATATCTTTGCCAGAGCTCTTTTTGAACAGGGCGATCTTGATGAAAGAGATTATGAAAATTACCGTCAACTGTATGAATCAATGATTCAATACTTGTCCGCTCCCACGTTAATGATCTTTTTAAAAAGGTCGGTGCCAAAACTTGTGGAGAGGATTAAAATGAGGGGAAGGGATTATGAACAGGCCATTCCGGTGGACTACCTGACCAAGCTAAATCAATACTATGACGATTGGTACAGCGACTATGACAAAGGCAAATCCTTAATTGTGGACACTGACGATTTAGACTTTTTAGAAAATGAGGACCACTTTAATAAATTGGTCGATAAAATTCATGACTCAATTGATCAACAAGAAATGTTTTTCTATTACTGAAAAATCCTTAGGTTAAAAATTTCCTCGCCGATAAGTTGCTTAAATCTGATATAATAGCAAGGCGAGGAGATTCAAAATGAAATACTTTTTATTATTTTCAACAATCACATTTATGTTTGTTTCATGCTCTGGTTCAAAGGCGACTCCTGAGGAAGGAGCTGACGCGGGGATTGAACTGGCGGACGCGGTCGAATTTACCGATGAAAGCTCGGACGTGGTGGCTGAAAGCATGCCTGAGGCGCTTAATGATCCTTTGGTTGAAGAAGGCCCGGTAACGGAAGAAACTCCAGTTTTCGCGGAAGAACGGCCCGTGGAAATAGATCCTGTGGTCAACGAGCCGGTTGGGCTTACCGGGGAGATTGGAGCTTACACCGTTAAAGAGAATGAAACTCTTATGATGATCTCGTTTAATTTGTACGGCGATTATTCAAAATGGCGCGAAATCGCCAATCTTAACGCTGAAAAACTAAACGGCGGAACGAAAATTGACAAAGGCATGGAACTTAAATACAACGTTCCGGCTCAACCCTTTGTTTTTAACCCAAGTGGAAATCCCTACTTGGTAAAGGATGGAGACTATTTGGGCAAAGTTTCCATGGAGACATATGGCACTTCCAAAAATTGGAAAGCTATTTGGGACAACAACAAACCGCTAATTAAAGATCCAAATGTCATCTTTGCCGGCTTTACAATTTACACGCCGGTTATTGACGGAAGAGATGTGGCTTTCGACAACTTGTAACAGCCCCTTTTAGCGTTAATATATCGAGCAGGCGGCTAGCCTGCTCTTTTTTTTCAAGCAAATAAAGCGCTTTTAACTATGAAGATTTTGGCTTTGTGTTTTTTTATTTTACTGACCTCTTGTTCCACTTTTAATAAAGATCGAGAGAAGAAAGAAAGCGCAAAAGTGAGCTTGGAAGGCTATCGCCCCTTAACTTCTCTAGATTACATTGATCATATTAAAGCTTTTGAGGCTTTTTATTTGGATTCAAAAGAGGTTAAAGTATATCCTCTTACGGCCAAAGAAAAAAACTATCTGACCGAGATTGCAAGCGAGCTTGTAAAGAACAACGAATTGTTTTTTAAAAGCAAGGTTCAGCCTTCATTTAGGGTGGTCAAAAGTCCTGTCCCCTTTCACTTTTCTTTGCCTGGTTTGCGAATCTTTTTATCCTCAGGCCTCATTGCCAAATATATAAAAAGCGAAAAGCTTTTGTATTCTGTCATCGCCTATGAATTGATAAGAAGCGAGAAAAATATCTATAAAAAGGCTCAAATTGTTCCAACTGGCTTTATGAGCACATCAAGGGCGCTTTCATTGCTTAGGTTGAACACAAATGAGAAGGTGGAGGTCCACAAGTGGGCTTTTTACACTTTGAAAAGGGTGGGCGTTGATCCCGATATTTACTTGTCTTGGTTGCAAATTCAGAACAGAAATTCTGTGGATTTTTCTCTCCAATTGGGGGATATAAGCTCTATTTCAAGAGAAGAGTCTTTATTCAAAGCTTTTATTGTGGAAAACGCCAAGAAAAAAAACGGCCAAGCAAAGTATGAGCGCTCCTCAAAAGATTTCTACGCGTTCGTCAACCGGTTAAAAAGGTAGGTATGAAACCAGAAGTTTCCGAAAGACTGTTTATTGAAGAACTGTTTGGCCGATCTGTGGAAGCGGCCAACGCGTCTTGCTCGAAAATAACAAATATTGAAAGGCTGACGGGGGACGCCTCTACCCGCCGCTATTACCGGGTGCAATGCGGACAGACCTCTTATGTCGTCTGTTTGGACAACCCTTCAGACAATGGATTTAACTCTTTTGTTGAAGCTCAATCTTTTTTTGAATCCCGCGATATACGGGTGCCAAAGGTCTATGACACCGATTTAAAAAAAGGATACATCCTTGAAGAAGATTTAGGCGACGCCACCTTGTTAAAAAAATTGGGGGATATAAACAGTTCAAAGCAAGAACTGGAAATTTACGAAAAAATTTTAGATGAATTGATAAAAATTCACAAAATTCCTCTTAAAGAAGCGGAAAAAACTCATATAAGTCAATTAAAATTTGATTTTGAAAAGCTTATCAACGAAATCGACTTCACGGTGGATTATTTTGTGGACAAATTTTTGGGAGTGGAAGACGAGAGTTTTAAAAGGTCAATTATCGAAGAGTTCTACCCGGTGTGCAAACGACTTAGCGGCGAAAAGATGGTTTGTTGCCATCGAGATTTCCACTCTAGAAATATTATGTTCAAAGACGGCGAGTTGATCATCATTGATTTTCAGGACGCTCGTCTTGGAATTCCACAATATGATTTAACCTCACTGCTTGAGGATTGTTATTATGATCTTTCCGCGGAAAACCGACGGATTTTAAAGAGGAGATATTACGACAAACTTCCCGCTAAGATTCACGGGCAAGAAAGTTTTGATCGTTTTTGTTCGCTTTATAACGACATGCTTTTACAAAGAGTGTTTAAAGCTGTTGGAAGCTTTGCCTATATTTACCACTTTAGAAAGGACCACCGCTATCTAAAGTATATTGGCTTCGCCATGGAAAAATTGAAAAACGCCCTCTTGGACAGAGAGGACTTGAGCGGCTTAAAGAAGAAATTATTTAAAGTATATTATGAAAATTGATTGCGCCTTAATATTGGCCGCCGGCGCCGGCTCTAGAATGGGCAAGATCGGCCAGAGACTTCCAAAGGTTATTTGGCCGGTTTTTGAAAAAAGAACCCTTGAGCTTGAAGTTCTTTACGCAAGAAAGCTTGGGGCAAAGAAAATATTTATTAACCTTCATCATTATAAAGAACAAATTTTGCGCTTCATATCTTCCAGTCCTGTGTTTGAAAATGTGGAGATCTTAATTGAAAAAGACAAAATAGACATCGGCGGCGCCATCCACAATCTGGCAAATCAAACGGAAGCGGACGGCAATCTGCTCGTTTTAAACAGCGACCAATTTATTTTTATGAACTCCGACCAATGGAGCAGCGCCTGGGAAAAGTACAAAACCGGGGACAACCTTTTATTCGCCTATCAAGTGAATTCCAACCAACTGTACAACGAGCTAAAGGTTAAGGACGATCGTTTGCTCTCGGTCGTCCCGAATCAGAACCTCCCCAGAGATCAACGTATTTTAACTTACACAGGCATGTCTTTAATAAACCTAAAAAAATTAAAACCTGCCCCCGGACCAAGCAAGTTTTTCGAGACTGTCGCAAATCCTCAAAAAACTAAAACTCTCTGTTATGACATCCGTTCAGCTCCCTATTGGGACTTTGGGACGCTTGAAAGATATTGGCTTAGTTCCTTTAAGCTGCTGCAAACAATTGAAAACGGCAATTTTGATCTTTTCGGCAGGTTTTTAATGGATGTAGGAGCTTTGGATTCCCAGAAAATTAAAAATGGAGGCTACGCGGCCAAGGAGGAGCGTGTTATAAATTTAAGCGGTGTCAAACAAGGGGTTGTAAGAAACAAGATCATTCTTAAAGGGCGGTGCCCAGAGCATCTAGGGGACGATCCAGAAATTGTCTATGAAGATCTAAGCGAAAAAGTTTAAGCTTTTTCAACCGCTTGGGGCTTGATGCAATCTACGGGGCAAACTTCCACGCACATATGGCATCGAGTGCAGCTCCACGGGTCAATGGCGTATTCCTTTCCGTCTGTGACGATCGCGTTTTCCGGGCAAATGAGACGGCAAGAATCGCAGGAAATGCATGTGTTGTTAATTTCTAATTTTTTGATCATAATATTACTTAAGGTTGATTATACTATGAATGTAAAAATTTTCTATAGAAGCGCGACAGTTTGGAATATTATTCTGTTCGTTTTTATGATGTTTCTTTTTTTATATTTTCAGGAAGGCTTGTTGCAGGCAAGAACGACTTT
>JBBDND010000299.1:0-9393 GCA_040877865.1 Bacteriovoracaceae bacterium
AGTTTTAACTTCTTTTGCCGTAAAGATGGGACTGTTATTGTTTAAAAAGATCTCCTTGGCCTTCAAAATGCTCTTTTTATATTGGGACAAAAAACCGAACTGTGGGAAATGATGTCCCACAACCGCGAATATGTCGTCCAAAGTCATCACTGGCTCGTTTTCATGAGGATGGATGTGCAAATTTCTGGTAAGAGTCTCCAAGTTTTCTTTAAGGCTTTCTATAATTTCCTCTTCTTCGTTTTGAGAGTGACGGACATTGGGAAGGTGAATAATGTCATAAGCGATTTTTGAGACATCGCCCAACATCATCGTGACCCTTCTTAACTCGCGCGCGGTTAAAATCTTTTTGTCGCCCCCCAAAAACATTTTTTTAATGAACAAAAGATTGGCGCTGTTTTTAAGGGTGTCTGAATTGTCCATATTTTCAAACTTCTTTAAAAAGGCGATGAGGTCAATTTCATTGTTATTACTTTTAAAAAAGTCCCGCAGCGCCCGCTCCATTGTGACAAAGGCGTTAAAAACCGCGGCTTTTCTTTTTGAATGCTCTTGATAGTCTAAAGTCGAATCGTCGGTAAAATACTCGGCGACCCTGTTTTCCACCATGACTTCGTTTATAAGCGCCAACATGGTCATGAGGCTATTGATGTTTTCTTTTTTTATATAAAGCGGATCGTCTCCACTTAGCAGGGAGTTGATTTCAAAAAATCCCTTTAACGGCTCAAACAAGCTTGAGTCGACGCTGTCCAAATTCTTTTTAATATAAACGCTCAATTCTTTATAAGATAGATTGCCAGGCCGATCTGTTTTAACAATGTCCACAAAAAGTTTAAGGCTTTCTCCCAAACAGGCCAGTTCGGGTTTAATATTTTCCGTAAAAATCTTGGAAAGCGCGGACGGATCGGCAGAGCACTTCATCATCTGCCGCATTTTCTTTTCTTTTTTACTCATAAGCATGTCGCCGCATCCGGCCAACAGGCACAAGCTCAGAAAGAACAATAGATGTCTGTAAAGTTTCATAATTCTCGCCTATAAATTCGTTAGAATTGATACTTTAGCGAGGCGTACACCGAATCGTTGTTGGAAAAGTCAGACCAGAAGGAATCGACGTCGTCCGAAGTTCCAATCATGTTGACGCCCGCTGACGCCATCATGTTTGAAGAAACGTTGTAGCTGCCGCTAAACATTGTTATTCGGTCTTCCGTGAGCATGTCGTATTTGTAATCAAACGCGACGCTTAACTTCCTTGTTAAGAGTGAACTGATATTGATATTGTAGGCCTGGTTCCATCTTGGATACTCGACCAATAAATCGTCTTCTAAATCATAAGGACTTACCCGGGCCACATAATGGATCCCGCCTTTTAGCCTTTCATTTTCATAAAACGCGCCGGCGCCCAAATAATCTTCTTTTTTCTTTTTAGGCTTTAATCCGGTGTACTCAATAATCTCGTGGTCCGATCCGTCCGGATAAGTGTTGGGAGTCACACTCATGCCGCCGCCATAGGCGGTGATTTGATCGGCAAGTTTCACCTTCATATTGGCGCCCAAAACGTCGTGATAATAAATTTGGGGAGTCACATCCACAAAGGCCATTTGGGATTCGTTTTCATAGTAAACTTCGGCCATGACAGAAACTTGGTTTTCCGGTTTTCTTACGCCGTAGGCCTCAATCTCCACCGGCCCCAAGTCCAAGGCCAAATGAGCCCCGGCGCTGTAGCGAAACACCACGTCGGTCACTTCCGGATATTCGATGTTATAAAAGATGGGAACTTCGTTGTCTTCGTCAATAGGAGCGGTTTGCGCCTGCGGCCGACACCAAGGATTTTGGCAAGTCACCGTTCCTTTGTCTTCGTCATAGTTTTGGCCGGGATTCATTTCCGGAACATACACAAGTGAGCCGAAAAGAGAAAAAGACATGCCGCTCGCCTCTCTTTGGTACATAATTCCCGTTAGACCTTCCAGGCCTGGCTCGTAAAAATCAAAGTTTTTCCTGTTGTTAATTTTTCCAAAGCCCCAAAGAGCGTCCAGGTATCCCCACTCCAATACGGAGCGGCCAAAGGTCAATGTGGATTCGTCCCATTTGTAGCGCAAATAGGCCTCGGGGATGGAATAAAGCAATTGCTCTTCGTTATTGACTCTGCCGGACATGGAAAACTTCTTTATCAAGTCGTGTCCGCCTCCCGAGCTGTATTCAAGATTAAGATCGCCCCAATATTGATTTCCAACCACGTCTCCCACTTCTTCCACCAATTGGTTGTTGCGCATGGTGAAATCGCCGCTTAGATTGGAGTTTTTGTCTTTCTTAAAGGCTTTGCTGTCAAAGTCGGTGGAAAGTCTTGAGGAGTAAATATTAGAACTCATGCCGGCGGCTAAAGCCCCCGCGCATGAAGCCATAACGCCCGCAATAGCTAAAGTTTGGGCAAAAGTTAAAAGAGTTAATGTCCAGCTTTTAAACAAATTAATTCCTTCCGACTAAAATCCATTCTTTTTATTTTTCTTTTATGCGTTCTTTTTAAATTACCACATCCTTGAATATAAAATTCAAAGGGAGTTTTTTCCTATATTAATATTAGCAATAATTTGGTCCCGCTGGTTTCACTAACGCACAGCATTGTAAAGATTACCTGTTTAGCCTTTTGGCGCCTCCAGTAAATTCAAAGACTTGTACTCAAGTTAGATTCCCTTCATGTAAGCTTCTTTAAGTTGTCGGGACCTCTCCTCACTGACAAAATCACTTGGTTTTAATGGCGCCTCTAACAAAAGGATATTCTCATGAAACTGATATTGATCGCCGCTTTGCTGACCGCAAGCGTTTTCGCGCAAGAGCCTCGTTTTGAACGAGACAAACTCTTTGTAAAAGTAAAAAAAGGATCCGACCTTCCCCATTCAAAATTAATCAAAAGCTCCAAAGCGCTTTTTGGGCAAAACTATTTAGTCCGAACAGAAAGCGCCCTTGCCTTAGAGAAGGAGTTTAAAAATCATCCCCAAATCGCTTCCACTGAAAGAAGCTATTTTGCCGGCAAAAAGAAGCTTCCTTCCGTTGAAAAATTTAAAAGCGACGGCCCCTTGCTAGACTTTGGAGCCTTTAACGACCCGGAGGCCGGCAAAGTCTGGGCCTTCAGCGACGCCTTGGACCACGGCGTGTCAGTTGACAAGGCCTACCTAAGCCCGCTCAACGTAAAAAAGAAAGAAATCATTGTGGCCGTGGTGGACACGGGAGTGGATTACAACCATGAAGACCTAAAAGACGTTATGTGGATCAACCAAAACGAGATCCCCGGCAACGGCATTGACGACGACAACAACGGCTATGTCGACGACGTTTTTGGCATTGACCCCCTTGACGACGACACCGACCCCATGGCAAGCCACGCGCACGGAACTCATGTTTCCGGGACCATAGCCGCCGCTCAAAACAATAACGTGGGCATCGCTGGCGTCGCAAGCTCGGTAAAAATCATGGCGATTAGAACGGTGCCCGACAGATCGGACGAGACAGACGCGGACGTTGTCGAATCTTTTCTCTACGCCGCCGAACACGGGGCCAGGCTCATTAATTGCTCTTTTGGCAAAAAACACAATGAAGGCGGCATGATCGTCAACGAAACCATAGACCATATCGGCAAAAATTATGGAACGCTGGTTATCGCCGCCGCTGGAAACGATTATCGCTCGGATATTGACGTCAATTTAAAGTATCCCGCCTCTTTTCCAAGCGATTATTTAATGGTGGTCGCGGCCACCACCAAAAGAGGGGGGCTTGCGTGGTTCTCAAATGTCGGACTTAAAAATGTGGACGTGGCGGCTCCGGGCTCCGGAGTTTACTCCACAACACCCGGTGACGGCTACGGCAATATGTCCGGCACCTCTATGGCCGCCCCCGTCACGGCCGGCGTCGCGGCGGAGCTTTTAAGCCATTTTCCCGAGTTGGACGCCATCAGCTTAAAAAAAGCCGTGATGGATTCAGTGACAAGCGTGGATAAATTTCAAGATTTAATGGCGGCCGGAGGCCGGGTCGATCTTTACCAGGCCATTCAACACACTCTGGCCAATTACGACTCAATCATGCAAAACCAAGATCAACGGCAACGGCAACGACAACAACAACAATAAAATTTTTATGACCGAGGCGGGGAAACCCGCCTTTTTAACTTCTATCGTTTATGACCGCAATCTCCTCCATGACTTCGTCTTCCAGCCCTCGCATGATTTTGTCTTCAAACTCGCTCTCTTCGTGATCATAGCCGCACAGATGTAAAAAGCCGTGGACCAACAAATGAACAAATTCCTCTTCAAAGGACAACCCGTTTTCTTGAGCTTGGCGCTGGCAAACCCCATGGGCCACAAACATGTCACCCAGCTCCAAATGTCCTTCGAAAGCCTCAAACTCTCCTCTGCGAGGATTTTCTTGCAAGGGAAAGGACAAGACGTCAGTGGGGCGGTCAAATTGGCGGTGTTCTTTATTAAGTTCTTGTATCTGCCGGTCTGAACAAAGATTGAGATTGGCCTCAATTTCATCAAATGGGCCTTTCACAAAAATAGGGCCTTTCTTGGCAAGAACTTGCATCGCAAGCTCCAATAAGGAGCAAAGCTTCGGGGAAGGCTCAAGGATTTTCTCGAAAAAAAGATTCAGGATCAAATTCTCGGCCTTAAATGTTTTCTCATTTTGCATATGCGTCTCGTTTTGCGCTAAAAGTAGCGTGGCGCCAACAATAGCATGTTCATTTTAAAATAGGGAGCATAATGGAATATCCGGAGTTACAAAACCTCATCGCCGTCATCAAAAAATTAAGGCATCCCCAAGACGGATGCCCTTGGGATTTAAAGCAAACCCACCAGAGCCTTTTAAAGTATTTGATTGAAGAATCTTACGAATACGTCCACGCGGCGGAAAAAGGAGACGCCGCAAAAATGGAAGAAGAGCTGGGAGACGTGTTGCTGCAAGTTTTGTTGCATTCCCAAATAGCAAGCGAACAGGGAAGCTTTGACATTGAAAGTGTCGCCAAGTCTTTGGCCGACAAGATGGTTCACCGGCATCCTCACGTCTTCAAAGACAAAAGTCTTGCCAACAACCAAGAGGAAGTCGCCGAGAATTGGGAAGAACTAAAGCAAAAAGAGTCGGAATTTTTCTTTAAAGAAGAAGACGTGTACATGCCCTCGCTTATGGCCGCCTATAAAATTGGCAAAAAATCGCAAAAGGTCAATTTTGATTGGGACACGGTTGAACAAGTTTATGTCAAGGTCGAAGAAGAGCTGGGAGAAGTCTTGCAGGAATTAAAAGCCGAAAATAAAGATCCTAAAAAAATAAAAGAGGAGCTGGGAGATCTTCTCTTTAGCGCCGCCCAGTTGTCTCGCCACTTGGGTTTTGAGCCGGAAGAAGCGCTCCGAGACGCCAATAAAAAGTTCATCCGCCGATTCAACCACATGGAAAAGAAGGCCAAGCTGGAAAACAAAAACATGGCGAACATGAATGTTGACCAGCTCGAAGAACTCTGGCAGGCGGTTAAAAGAGAGCTTAAAGACAAGAGTTAAAAAAAACCTAAATCAGGCCCGCTCGCCTTAATAGCGCTTCGGGATCGGCCTCTTTGCCTCTAAATCTTTGATACAACTCGGCGGGAGGAGCGCTTCCCCCTTTTTCCAAAATGTTTTCTTTAAACTTTTTGGCGGTTTCTTTGTCAAAAATTCCTTTCTCTTTAAATGCCTCGAACGCGTCGGCGTCGAGAACTTCGGCCCATTTATAAGAATAATAGCCGGCCGCGTATCCGCCGGCAAAGATGTGGCCAAACGAGGAGGCCATGTTTTGTTTTTCCATTCTGGGGTAAAGATCGTAGTCGTCCATGATTTTGTGCTCAAAGGCCACCACGTCCGCCACCTCTTCCGGATCGACAGAGTGAAAGGCCATGTCCAAAAAGGCGAAGCTTAATTGGCGCAAAGTTCCCATGCCTTCCATAAAGCTTTGAGATTTTTTAATCTTATCCACGTATTCCTGGGGTATCTTTTCGCCTGTTTCATAATGACGGGCAAAGAGGTCCAGACATTCTTTCTCCATCACCCAGTTTTCCATAATTTGCGAGGGCAGCTCCACAAAATCCCAATAGACGCTGGTGCCGCTTTTTGCCCGGTAATGAACATTGGATAAAAGGCCGTGGAGGGCGTGGCCAAATTCGTGGAAGAGAGTCATCACTTCGTCCAGCGTCAACAGAGACGGCTTGCTGGCGGTGGGTTTGGTGAAATTGCAAACAATGGCGACAAAAGGTCGTTTAATTTCTCCGTGCTGCAGGCCTTGGGCCCTAAGATCGGTCATCCAAGCTCCAGGCCTTTTTGCCTCTCTGGGAAAAAAGTCCGCGTAAAAAAGACCCACAAATTTTCCGTTCTCGTCCGAGACTTCAAACGCTTTGACGTCTTTGTGATAAACCGGCAATTCCGGTCGCTCCTTAAAACTAACGCCATAAAGTTTATTTGCGACGGTAAAGACGCCGTCAATAACGTTTTCCAATTTAAAAAACGGCCTGAGAATTTCGTCGTCAATGCTCAGCTCGCGCTTTTTTAGAATTTCCGTGTAAAAGAGACTGTCGTGTTTGTGAAAGTCTTGCGGATCTTCTCCCGTGAGCTCATGTTTAAGAGCCTTTAACTTCTCAAACTCTTTTTGAGCCGCGGGCCTGGCCTTTTCTAAAATATTGGAAAGAAAATTCATCACCGTTTTTGAATCTTGCGCCATGCGCTTTTCCAAGGTGTAATGGGCGTGATCGTCGTAACCCAACAACCTTGTTCTCTCATAGCGAAGCTTTAAAGTCTCTTTAACGTTTTCCTGGTTGCCGAACTCCCCTTCCACCGCCTTTACCGAGGCGGCGTCGGAAATTTTTTTTCGAAGCTCTCTGTTTTGACAGGATTGCATAAAAGGAAGATAGCTGGGGATGTGCAAGGTAAACGCCCAGGCGTCTTCTCTTCCCTTTTCTTTGGCGGTTTCTTTCGCTTGTTCCACCGCCGACTCCGGCACGCCCTTTAAATCATCGGAATTTTCCACAAAAAGAGCGTAGTTGTTGGTGGCCTTTCTCACGTTTTCGCTAAATTTAAGACTGACGCTTGAGAGGCGCTCGTCAATTTCTCTAAGCTTTTTCTTTCCCGCCTCGTCTAAAAGAGCCCCGTTGCGGGCAAAGCCTTTGTACATGTCGTCCAAGATCATTGCTTGCTCCGAGTTCAGGCCCATGTCTTCTCTTTGCTCGTAAAGTTTTTGAACTTGAGCGAAGAGCCTTTTATCCAAGGTGATGTCGCTGGAGTACCTGGTTAGGGTCTCGGAAAATTTTTGGGAAATATCGTTTATTTCGTCGGAGCATTCGGCGCCATACAGAGCGTAAAAGGTGTTGACCACTTGGTCTAAAGTGGACTCGGCTTCTTCGGCCCGCTCGACGACAGCTTCAAATGATATATTTTCTTCCCGCTTGATCGCCTCGTATTCATTCTTGGCGATTTTAATCGCCTCTTCCAACGCCGGAAGAAAATGTTGCGCCCGAATTTTATCAAAGGGAATCGCTTCCAGCTCCAAGGTAGATTTTTCCAATAAAGGGTTCATAGATTCTCCGATGCTTGTTTGTTAACGCGTTTTTGCTCTCTAAACAGCAATACTAACAGACATAGCCACAAACTGATAAACGCGGCCTGTAACAAGTTTAAATAGGCCATATCTTTAGCTATGTTTTCAAGCAAATATTGGGCCATGACAAAGGCTATAAGCGCCTTTGCCAGGCGATAAACAAACATGTCTGTGACGTATTTGGCCCCAAATCTTTGCAGCTTGTCCAAAGGGTAATACATCACTTCTTTGGCCACGCTAAAAACCGAGTAATCTGTTCCCTTAAGGGAAATAAACACAAAGGCGCTCACACCCAAGGCTCCGGCTCCCATGCCCACTCCCCCAAATATCAAGAGCAAATAAAACAAAGGAACCGCAAAGAAAATCTTTTTGACCGAAATTTTCACCAACAACCAGGGCAAAACCACAAATTGAACAAAAAGCGTAAAGACATTGATAAGCGAATACAGATTTCCTAAGTAAGAAGTTCTTGCGTCTTTTGTTTCAAAAGCTTTTTCAAACAACATGTTAAACTGCAAATCGGCGATAAAAATAACCCACTGGGAAAGGGCCACCACCCCCGCTATCAAGAACACGTATTTTTTTACATCTTTAATCGAATTTAGCGGCGAGAGCTCGCCGCGCTCTTTTTGGTTTAAAACCAAGCGCTCCGTAAAAAAGAAGCTTGCCACGGCAAGGCCTATGCCAAGCAGGCCCAGGGCAAAGGCCGCCTCCACTCCCGTGTTATCGGAAAAGTAGCTGGTCAACTGCCCGCCAATAATGCCGCCGATTGATCCCATGGCGCCTAGAGGTCCGTACAATCTTTTAATTTGTTCTAGAGTAAAGTTTGCGTTGGCGTAGGCCAATAGCAAGTGAATCAGCAAGACGATATATGTTTCTTTCACGGCAAAAAGATAAAACGCGGCGCTGGAATGGCCTTTGTTCAGAAAAAAATAGCTGCCCGCCAATCCTCCAATGGAAACGGCCCCAATAATGGCAAAGAGTTTTTGAGCCCCGATTTTTTCTTGAATTTTATTGCTTATAAAGATGGCCCCCACCAAGGCCAACACGGAAATAAAGGTGGCGAAAGAATAGTCTTGCGCCGTGTGGTGCTCGTAGAACAGAGATTGCGCCACGCTTCTGGCGGGCGGATAGCTGAACAACACCAAAAAATAGCTTAGAAAAATAAAGAGTGCGTTTTTTTTAAAAGCCGGATCAAGCTCTTTTAGGAATTCGAGATACTTCCTCATTCAAGATATTTATCGCCTTTTTGAGCCTGATAGAACTCGTCCGGCGTGGTGAATTTGCCAAGGTCAAGATCGGTCTCAAGCTTTATTTTTTGAGGCTTTGTAGCCGCGATTTTCATGAACTTGAAAAATTTTTCCCGGGTCTGCTCGCTCAATAAATGCTCCATAAGACAGGAGTCTTGATGAGCGGTTTCGTCGTCTACTTGCAAAATGTCTTTTAAAAAATAATACAGCAGCGTCCGCGAAGACAAAATGGAGTGAACCTGCTCGTGACCGTCTTTGGAAAGGGACAAAAACTTGCTTTCATCCTCCACCACCAAGTCTCTTTTTTTGAGATTGTTTAAGGCGGTTGAGACGGAGCCTTTGGTAAGCCCCATGTCTTTGGCGATATCCGTGACCCGCGCGTAACCCTTGCTCTCCTTTAACTTGTGGATAGTCAAAAGATAATGGGCCATAGAGTGAGTCAGGTCGTTGTCGGAGGTGTGTTGAATGGAAGTCTTTTTAGAGGTCATTAACTTAAACTACCTAAATTGGCGTTAAATGGTCAATTGATAATTATTATTTGCGCTCGTCAATG
>JBBDND010000300.1:0-1736 GCA_040877865.1 Bacteriovoracaceae bacterium
TCTCCTTGGGCGCGATTTGCCTGCTACTCTATGTCGAATCAGGGACCTTGATCTTTTCGATGCCCGTTAATTCCTTGATTTTATAGAGAAAAAACTCGCTCCGAAACTGACCTCCCACACACAACATAAATTGAGTGTTGGAGGTCAGTTTCTACGCGAGATAAGAAGGATTAAGTGGAATAACGGGCAATAATTAACAGGAGGAAAGATGGAAATAATAAAAGAAGGAAAAGAAAAAAATAAAGAGGAGAAGAAGGAAAAACAAAAGGAAGAAAGAAAAGAAAGAGGAAGAAGGCTAAAAAATAAAAGAGAGGTCTACAAGTTGAATAAGGAGCAAGGCAAGTTTTTTATTGATTTAACTAAGGATGAAAAAGACTTAAAGCTTGTTCAAGATCTATTGGTGAAGTCTAACAAAAAAAATCACGGTAAAGAGATTACGGTGAAAGAGTTGTCTGTTTATGGGATGAAAAGACTTAATCAAAAAGATTTGGAAAAGATTCAAGAGGACTCTCTTACTGAGATGGAAAAGGTTCAGAGATCTTTGGATTTATACAACAAGAAGAACAATTCCACTCTGGAGCTTGGGGAGTATTTGGTAAAGAAGCTTAACATTAATTAAGGCATGGGGGTATGCGTGAAAAATGAAAAGACAGAACTATTTATGGGAAGACTTGGCAAAAATCCGCAGCTTAAGTACACACAAACACAAAAGCCAGTGTGTCACTTTTCGGTCGCTGTGAATAAAGATGACGAGGAGCGGCCGACTTGGCATAAGGTTGTGGTTTGGGGCAAACAGGCGGAGCTTGCAAGCCAATATCTTAAGAAGGGTTGCGAAGTTTTGGTGCGAGGCCGTAAGGAATTAAAATCATTTAAGACCAAAGAGGGGTTAATGAAGAGCTACGAAGAGGTTAACGCAGGCCTGGTTGGATTTACTTTTAATCAAAAATAAGGATTTGAATGTCTAAGAATTATGATTACAAAAGAAGTACACATTCGTATAATCAAAGACTGGAGGGGGCAAGGCCCTCCTCAGTGCTCTTTGAAAATTTACCTGAGATTATAAGACCTCCCTTAGCGGCAAAATTGCTAGGGATTTCAGTTAAAACTATTTATGACTGGAAATATAGAGGCAAGACGAGAAATGTTCCCAGTGATCTATTTTTAAAATTAAATAGATCGCTTTATATAAAAACCGAAGTCTTAAATCGCTGGGTTGCTTCTGAACAGTAGGAGGTAACTATGACAAAAGCGAAAAAGGTCCATGCCAAATCAGGCATTAAGTGGGAAGTGTGTATTTATACTAATGGAAAGGGATCAAAAAGGATTAAGCGAAGGTTTGATCGAAAAGTTGATGCTGATTACTTTATAAAGAACTTCTCAAGTTTAAAGAACAAATCCTTTGTTAGGGAAGAAAAGGTTGTTAGAACTTTTAAAACTGAAGCGAAGTTTTGGCTAAGCGTGAGGGGAGAGGAAATCTCCCCCTCACACTTGGTAAGAGTGAGGGGAATTCTGACCTACTTATTGCCGGAGTTTGGCGATTATCCTTTGGAAAGAATCAATAATTCTTTTCTTGCTGATCTAAGAAGAGAGTTGATGAGCCGATCTTTAAAACCTGCCACAATTAATAGGTGGACTAACGTTTTAACGACAATTGTTAACTTCTCGTTTAAGCACAATCGCATCGAATCGAATCCTTGTTTTGGCTTTGGCCTTTTAACCGAATTCCGAGAAGAGAT
>JBBDND010000301.1:0-9304 GCA_040877865.1 Bacteriovoracaceae bacterium
CCGCATGTACCGCAAGCTCGCGGGCATGACCGGCACCGCCGACACGGAAGCCGAAGAGTTTCGAAAAATTTACGATTTAGAAGTCGTGGTTGTTCCCACCAACGAGCCTTTAATTAGAAAAGACCACGCCGACGTTATCTACGCCTCCAAGGCCGCAAAGTACAAAGCTGTGGCCGA
Source organism: Bacteriovoracaceae bacterium (assembly GCA_040877865.1). Classification (GTDB taxonomy): domain Bacteria; phylum Bdellovibrionota; class Bacteriovoracia; order Bacteriovoracales; family Bacteriovoracaceae; genus UBA845. The sequence continues at coordinate 178 of JBBDND010000301.1, forward strand.
GTTGATCAAAGAGCGCAACGCCAAAAAACAACCGATTTTGGTTGGCACAGTGGCCATTGAATCCTCGGAAGTTCTTTCAAAATATTTGACTCAGGCCGGGATTAAGCACGAGGTCCTAAACGCCAAACAGCACGCCCGGGAAGCCGAGATTATAACAAACGCCGGACAGCCGAAAGCGGTCACTATCGCCACCAACATGGCGGGACGGGGCACCGACATCAAGTTAACCCCGGAAACCAAAGAGGCCGGCGGCCTTTATATCATCGGCACAGAAAGACACGAGTCCAGAAGAATCGACAACCAATTAAGAGGACGATCCGGCCGACAGGGAGATCCTGGAGCCTCCAAGTTCTTCCTTTCGCTAGAAGACGATTTGATGCGAGTTTTTGGCTCCGATAAAATAAAAGGCCTTATGAGCCGGATGGGGCTTAAAGAAGACGAGCCTATTGAGCACAAAATGATTTCCAACGCCATTGCCAAGGCCCAAAAAAGAGTTGAAACCCACAACTTTGACATCCGAAAGCACTTGCTTGACTTTGACAACGTCATGAACGAGCAAAGAAAAGTCATCTATCGCTTAAGAAAAGAAATCTTGGACGACGACGGCAATCAAGAGCTGATCAATGAAATGATCCGAGACGTGTCCGGGCAACTGGTTGAAAATTACCGCCCGGAAAAGAAAACACCGCTCAACGAGTGGAGCTGGGAGGAAATTAACAAAGGATTTCAAAGCGTTTTTAGCGCTGAAGAAACCCTTACCGTTCAAGAGTGTTCCGATAAATATAAAAGCGACTTGGAGCCTTATATTTTTGAAAAAGCAAAAGAGCGCTTGGAAAAGAAGTTTTCTGAATATGAAGAGGAGCAAGTTCGTCTAACCCTGAGGGAAATTTTATTGGCGACCTTTGACCAACTTTGGAAAGATCACTTGCTTAATATGGACCACCTAAAAGAGGGCATTAACCTGCGCTCTTACGGCCAAAAAGACCCTTTGGTTGAATATAAACGAGAGTCTTTCGGCCTCTATGAGCAAATGAAAGACCAAGTCCGCCGAACCGTTGTGGAGAGAATCTTTAGCGTCCGTCTTTACACGCCGGAAGAAATTGAGGAAATAAAAAAACAACAACAGGCCATGCTGGAAGCTCAGCTGGAGGCCCATAAAAAAGCCCAGGCCGCGAATCAAGAGGGGGAAGCCCCAAGGCCTGTTGAGCGCAAAACTGTAAAAGTTGGACGCAACGAGCCCTGCCCATGCGGGTCTGGCAAAAAATTCAAACATTGTCACGGAGCTTAAGATTTGAGCGACGATAAAAAAGACGACAAGTCCGACATCACTAGAATCGAGGATTTGTCAGAGTATCTTCACGAAGAAGATGACGACATAGAAGAGCTAGACTCCGCTTTTGGCGAGGACGAAATTGGCGAGAACGATCTCATGGACGCCAAGACAGATCCAAACATTGAATTTCCCGCCGAATTCACCCCGAACTTAGACGAAGACGATCAAGAGGAAACAGATTTTTCTTCCCTTGAAAATGAGGAAGAGCCTCCCGCGTTTGACTCGGAGCTTGTCGCGGAACAAAGCGAACCCGCAGAGGATTTTTCTAATCAACAAGAAGACAGTGAAAACTTTGACCAAGATGATTCTTCTGGCGAAGAAGACTCTTTCGGCGAAGAAGACTCTTTCGGCGAAGAAGATTCGTTCGGCGAAGAAAATTCTTTCGGCGAAGAAGATTCGTTCGGCGAAGAAAATTCTTTCGGCGAAGAGGATTCTTTTGGCGAAGAAGATTCGTTCGGCGAAGAAGATTCGTTCGGAGAAGAAGATTCGTTCGGAGAAGAAGATTCTTTTGGAGAAGAAGATTCTTTCGGCGAAGAAGATTCGTTCGGCCAAGAAGATTCGTTTGACGAAGAAGATTCGTTCGGAGAGGAAACCTCCCTGGAGGCGAGCGAGAGCGAGGGCGAGGGCGATGACAATGAAAGCTCTGCCAGGCGCTCCCCGTCTGATGACGACACGCCTCCCCTTGAAAACCAGTCGGAGCAAACGACAGGGCCAAAAGAGGCCGCTGCGAAGCCGCGGCCTGAAGTGAAAACTCCTCTGCCTGAGACAAAGCCGTCTGGCCCTTACAAAGCTCCTGAAAACTTTCAAGAACTGCAAAAATTTGCCAAAAACATCTCTTACGGGAACCTTTCTTCAGAAGGCAACCCGCCGTTTTCAATCGTTTTGCGAGATGTAAAATATGAAGAAGATATCGAAGACATTGTTATTCTTTTAAAAGAATTCAAAATTTTGAGCTCAGAGGCAGAGGAAGAGAACGCGAAAAAAAGTCTTGCCCGCGCAGTGTTGTTGATCCCCCGGCTAGGGGAATACTCGGCAATCACTATATGCCACAAACTGCGCAAATTTGACTTGAACATCCTTATGGGACTGACAGAAGAGATAAATCCCCCCAAAGGCTACGACTCCGACGACAGCGGAGTTGTGAGCAAACACACTGTGTACAATTCAAGAGCTCATCATTACAGCCTTGAAAAAGACGAATTTTGCGCGGCTGACGTTCTCACCGCCACCACCCCCTATTTGGAAGGACATGACATTATTGAATATATTGGCGTCGCGTCCGAGAATTCAGTGATCAACGCAAGCTTGCTCAACAGCTCCTCATTTTTAGAGGAAGAATTGATAGAAAAACTGCCAGGCATTCAACAAGAAAGACAGCGCCTAAAACAAATTGAGCGCTCCAACCTCAGCGCCGCCGCTTCCAGGCCTGTCAAAGACTTTTTCCCAAGCGAAGACGGCGATTCCGAAGTTCAAAGCCGCCCTCTTGAGCTTAAACATATTCATCAAGACTTGCTGGCAAAGTTAAAAAACCAAGCCGCTTCCCAGAAGGGCAACGCGGTGGTTGGGATAAATTTTCACGTTACTCCTCTAACGGGCGGAGGACTGGCGGGCGGAGGACTGGCGGGCGCAGGACTGGCGGGCGCAGGTTCTAAAGCGCTTTATGAGTCAGAGGCTCAATATCAAATCATGTGCTCAGGAAGCGTGGTATGGGTAAACAAAAGATAGAAGAGCGCTACGACACCATTGTTGTGGGCGGCGGCGTTGTAGGCGCCGGCATTTTCAGAGAGCTCGTCCTAAGACAAGAGAAAACTCTCTTGTTGGATAAAGGGGACTTCAGTTCTCAAACCAGCCAATCAAGCTCCAAAATGTTGCATGGTGGAATACGCTACCTTGAAAACTTTGACTTTACTTTGGTTTGGGAAGCTCTAAGAGAAAAAAATCTTTGGACCAAGCTGGCTCCCCGACTAACGAAAGAAGAGATGTTTTACATACCCGTGTATAAAGAATCAAAGTGGCCGTTGTTCTTTGTGCGCGTGGGCCTTTTTCTCTATGACCTTTTATCATTCTTTAAAAATCCAAAAAGAAGGACTTTGAGCGCCGCTGAAACTCTGCAAGAGCTGCCGGGGTTAAAAAGCGCCAACTTAAGAGGAGCCGGAGTCTATTCCGACGCCGTGGTTGAAGACAGCAAACTGGCATTGGAGTGCATTTATGACGGGCTGGGAGAATTTGGCCAAGCTCTTAATTATCACGAAGTCCAGAAGGTGGAAAAAACCGACAAAGGACACCAAGTGCTTGTTAGAAACACCTTAAACGGGTCCACAAAAAGATTCCACTCTAAATCTTTAGTCTTTGCCACAGGCCCTTTCACAGACCAGCTTTTTAAAAAACTTAAAATTCCTTGGAAGCCTAAAATGATTTTGTCCAAAGGAAGCCATTTATGGTTAAAGCAAGAGGCCTTGAATATCTCCCATCCCATGGTCTTGCAAACCAGCGACAATCGGGTTATTTTTGTCATCCCCCAAAGAAACGCCATACTAGTCGGAACAACCGAGAAGGCGCTCGATCCCGACGAAAACATATTCAATATCCAGGCGTCTCAAGAAGAAATTGATTATTTGTTAAAGGCGGTTAATCAATATTTTCCCAAGGCGCAAATCAACGCCGGGCATATTCTTTCCACCTTCGCCGGAGTCAGGCCTCTAGTGGCTCAAAACGGAAAAGAAAGAGGAAAGGTTTCGAGAAAGCATCAAATTTTTACTCCCATAGAAGACATGTATGTGGTGGTTGGCGGTAAATACACCACCTTTAGAGTAATGGCCCAAGACGTGGTAAAAGCGATGTACAAAAAACAAGGCAGGAACTTTCAAAAAGATTTAAGTTTAAGACCTTTAAAGCGCCATTCGGTTGTGGGGATGATTCCCCCCAAGAACCTGGGCGTGGAGGAAGTAAAAAAAATCGTTTTGGACGAGCTTCCCCAGACGGTTGAAGACGTGACAAGAAGGAGGCTTTCTCTGCTTAACTCAAGTCAGCTCCCGCTTTCCCCGGCCCAAATAGAACGAGTGTTGGAAGAGCTTAAAAAGGACGGCTAAAACCGATAGCTGAGCGCCGTCATAACGCGCGGGCCGGACGAAACTTTTTGCCACATCACTCCCACTTGATCCTCCGCAAAGGAGTCCGCCCGGGACTCCAACTCCACCTTGACGCTGGCGCCCCATCCATTATGCAAGTAGTACTTCACTCCGCCTCCGAAAGTAAACATGCTAACGGACCCTGAAAGATTGTCGGATTTTGTCGATCCATGGGAAGCCTGACTCAAAGTAAAAGAAGAGGCCACACTCCCCATATAATAGATAAATTGTCCAAAAGGAATAAATCTGTAAGTTCGACTGGGCTTGGTCAAAGGATACCAATTAAAACCGCCTCCAAAAAGAGAGGCGCTTTCTTGAACCTCGGTGCCTTCAAAAGCCAAAACGCTTGAGCGGGCCATTCTAAAAGCCCCTAGAAACGCCACGCTGGAATACCATTGGTTTTCATCCTCAAAATGATATTCAAAGCCCACATCCAGCAGCATGGCGGTGTCTGTTCCAGAAGAATCGAAATTGGTGTTGTCGGCGGCGGTTTGAGAGCTGCGAGACTGGTAGTGAAAACCCCCAAACACTTCTTTATTTTTATCCACCAAGTTGGAGCTTGTGAAAACGGCCTCAGAGCTTTGAGCTGCCGAGACCGCGTCGGGATCTTGGAAGTCCAAGTCTTCGGCTCCGGGGGCCAAAGCGATGCCGAGGTCTCTCGGGTCCTGAGTGACGGCAGAAGGCGTGTCGTCCTCAACCAGCGCCCGGCTTTCATCTTTAGTGATCTTCACCGGAGCCGTGGCCTTAAGCTTCATCACTTGTTCGTCTCTGATATAGTCGGCGTTCACCAAGCGATATAGCGACCAGACCGACCGAGTGGGTGAAATTTTAATGGCCACTCCCCTGGCGACAACTCCCACGCTTAAATAAAATTTTGCGTGATCGCCTTTTTCAACACCGTCTTCCTTGCCCCGATTGATAAGAATGGTTTTTTTGGAATCTGAAGTCTTAACCACCCGCAAAGTCAATTTTTCGTCAATTTCAAGGCCAACCGCGGAGATGGTCCAAAGAGACGTCACTATGATAAAAAAATACTTCATATTACCTCAACTGCCGTGTCACCTTTTAGCCTAATAATATTTTAAGCTATGATATTTTTGGCTAATGATATTTTAGGCTAAAAAAAACGGCTTAGTCCAATTGATAATTTTCCTTCCAAGTGATCTATCCTGTCCGGCAACTCTCCCTCATCGGAAGTTCTTACCAGCCGGTCGCTGACAATATTTTCTAAAGCCGCTCCCGCGCGAACCCCAAAGCCGTTTGAAAAGTTGTATTTGACTCCGCCTCTAAAGCCTGGAAAGGTAAAGACTTGATAATTTCCGGTTTCGCCAAGACTGCCAATCTCGTGCCGGGCCAGGCCGTAACGAAAAAGAATTCCCAAATAAACAATATTTCTCTCCAAAACGTTGGGACTGTAAAAAGGGTGCCAGTTTAAATGAAAGGCTCCGCTATATTCCACGCTAGTGGCGTTGTACTCTCCTGTTGTAAAAGCGTCGGTTGATCTTCTGGCGGAAAATTCAAGGGAGAATTGATTTAACTCTTCAATCTTTTTAAAAAGGTACCACTCAAAAGCTCCTTCAACGTCATATTTGCTTTGTTGGGTGTTTTCCCGGTCTCCCAAGTTTTCATTATTGACCAGGTTGAGACCAAAGGAGCCATAGAGTTGGTAATTAAAATGTTGAGCCGCAAAAGTTTGTCGTCTTTCCTTTTCTTTTACCGCGCCCACATTGTAAAGCAACTCTCCCAGCTCTTCGTCGGAATATTCGTCGGACCAGCTCTCCCCTTTAGAGAGCAAATCCTCATACATTTTCTCTTCTCTCGAACTCTCAAGCGCCATGGCTTTTTCATAACGCTTGAAAGCCGATCCGCGCAAACTTCTATCTTGAAACTCAGAGTTGTGCCTATTTCTTTTTTGTTCGGCCAAAAGAGCTTCCATAGTGAATTTTGGATCGTTGCGTTTTTTCAAAAACATCGCGACCATTTTCTCGAAACGATGAACCCTTTTTCTATCGGCGAACACTTCGGCGTGGGGACTCTCGTAAAATCCCTCGTAGCTGTATTCGCCTTCCAAGCGATCCTTTTCCCACACGTCCAAATCCACCAAGACGATGTCGCTGTTATAATGTTTCTCTTTTTCATGCAAGCGACGACCTTCTTGGTATTGGTCTTTCTTCTTGGCCAAAAAGTCCCCGTCGTCAACCAAAGTCTCCTTTAGGCTGTCGGCAATTTCGCTTTTTTTTGCCACCACTTTTCTATTGTCGATTTTAAGATCGGTTCTGCCGCTCAACAGGGCGCTCTCTGACAATAAAAGCAATTCGGAGCCCTCTTTCAAAGATTCGGGAATAAACGTTTTAAAAGCGATCCAAACGGAAGAATTGGCGAGAACCTTCGCCGCTTTTAATTTGGCCACGGGTTTGTACACATTATAGGCCGCGCCGGTATTTTGGTTTTTAACCCGGCCCTTGACCAGCAGCACCCCGTAGTCTTGCGGGTTTATGGTGTCGTTGAAGCCTTTATTAATGACAATGGTTTTGCCTGAGCTTGAAACTTGGTTGATATGGACAGTGTAGTCGATGGCGAATGCCGCGCCAACCCATAATAAGCCCAAAAGTGTGACTATGCGCGCCAAATCATCCTCCCTGACATGATTCTATATATGGTAGCTTATCACTATGTTATCAAAGAACCTTGATTAGACGCAAGAATTCATTTATAAATAAGCATCTAATTTTACTGAAACGTCAATATCCACCTGCCCATATATTGGAGGCGCAATGGCCAAGAGAAGAAAAGAGAAGAAAACATACAAATACGAGTGCGCCATGACTGGCGAACAATACATTGTCACCGGAAAAGCTCCCAACCCCGACGACCTCATGAGCGTCAAAGCTTATTACGAGCTAAACCAAGACAAAGACGACCGTCCCGCCGACATTAAAAAGAAATTGGGCGTCGAAATCGAAAAAGAATAAAGCGAAATAAAATAAGAAGGGCGCGAACATGCAAGCTGAAAAAAGAAATCTCGTTATTATAGGCTCAGGCCCCGCTGGTTACACCGCGGCTCTTTACGCTTCCAGGGCCGATCTCAACCCGTTGGTTGTGGAGGGCTCCGAGCCCGGAGGACAGTTGACCACCACCACCGATGTCGAGAACTTTCCCGGCTTCCCCGATGGCGTCATGGGTCCGGATCTCATGCTTAAAATGAAAGAGCAGGCCAAACGCTTTGGGACGGATTTTTTGGCAACCATGGTGGCCAAGGTGGATTTGAGCAAAAGACCCTTTAAAGTCATCTGCGAAAATGGCCACGAGCTTGAAGCTCAAACCCTTATTGTTTCCACCGGAGCCAGCGCCAAATACCTCGGCCTTGCAAATGAAAAGGAACTCATTGGCAAAGGCGTAAGCGCTTGCGCCACCTGCGACGGATTCTTTTACCGCGACAAGGTGGTTCACGTGGTCGGCGGCGGAGATACCGCCATGGAAGAGGCCAACTTTTTAACTAAATTCGCCTCCAAAGTCTATATCGTGCACCGAAGAGAAGAACTGCGAGCTTCCAAACCCATGCAACAAAGAGCCTTTGACAATCCCAAGATAGAATTTGTTTGGAACACCGAAGTTGAGGAAATTTTACATGACAAAACTGGCGTCACCGGCATAAAAGTGGTCAACACAAAAACCGGCGAGAAAACCGAAAGGCAAACCGACGGTTTTTTTCTAGGCATTGGGCACACTCCCAACACCAAATTTTTAGAAGGACAATTGGATCTTGACGATCACGGCTTTATCATAACCAAAGGCAAGCATCCCGACACCAACGTTTCTGGCGTCTTTGCCTGTGGAGACGTGCAAGACTCCTATTACCGTCAGGCCATTAGCGCCGCCGGCACCGGCTGCATGTCCGCCATGAGAGCGGAGAAGTACTTAGAAGAGCGCGGCAACGCCTAAGGTTTCCAAGGCGCGCATCGTTTCTCAAGGAAAGCGCGAAAACTTTACCGTTTTGCGCGGTTTTAGCCTTTTAAGGGCTGGAAATGTCGCTCAAAAAACGAGCCTCCAAAACCCATTTGACTTATAGTTTCGAACATTCAAGAATATTAAAAGCAGGACGCTAATCAACTCATTAAACCAAGGAAGGGGTAATGAACGATCTTTTTAATTATTGCACTATCAACGTTAGTTTATCCAAGAAAACTAAAACTCTTAACATTGTTTTTAAGGAAGAGTCCAAATACATCACTTTGGAAACTCTATTTGAATTGGAGTCAGTTCTGGCCTGGGCCTCTGGGAGGGTCGAGATCAGGTCTATTTTTATTTCCAGCAATAACGGCTTTATCTCTGAAGGCATAGACAAGGAAAGATTGGCGGAAATGAGCTCTTCAAAGCTCGCTAAGATGTCCCAAAAACTGCAAACCATAGTGCACGCCATGTTTCACTTGCCTCAAACCATTGTGATGGACATGGGACAGGGCAGCTTTGACATCGCCAGCGAATTGGCCTTGGGAGCCGACATTAGAGTTTGCGCCCATAACGCCATGATCGCCTTTAACCACAATCGCGTGGGGCTGGTTCCGTCTTCCGGCGGCATTGGCTTTCTAAGCGTTATCGTCGGCCAGGCCATGGCCAGAAATTGGACCCTTACAGGCAGAGAAATTTCAAGCTCTCAATTGCTCAT
>JBBDND010000302.1:0-1725 GCA_040877865.1 Bacteriovoracaceae bacterium
TTTGGTTTACAATAATGACCTCATGGTGCCAAGACCGCCTAAAACTTCCTACGACTGGATGATTTAAAAAGGAAAACCCAAGTAATGAGCTGGACAATTAAAGACATTCCGGTCAAAGAGCTTTCCACCGGCGAAGTGTTGAGCGTTAAAACTTACACGCTCCAAAATGGAGCCGGACCTCACGTCCACATCCAGGCCAGCGTGCACGGAGCCGAAATCCAAGGCAACGCCGTTATCTTAAAACTGATGGAAGCGCTTAAACATCAAGAAATTCAAGGCTCAATCACTTTGATACCTCTTGCCAATCCCTACGCCACCCTTAACAAGCATGGCACCTACACCTATGGCCGCTACAATCCGGTGACCGGAGACAATTGGAATAGGAACTATCTTGATATAGTCAAGGCCTGCGCTTTTGACTTGAAAAGCTTTTGCGAGCGCCATAAGGATCATTCCTGGGATGACGTCAAAAGAGCCTATAAAAAGGAACTTGGCCAAGCTTTTGCCGGCCACGTCCAAGATTTAAAAGAAAACAACCGCCTGCAAGACAACAACAAGATTAATATTTTACTGCAAGAGCTGGCGCTTGGCGCCGACGGCGTTTTGGATTTGCACACCGGCCCCACCGCCACCCGTTATCTCTACAGCGCGGAATATGAAGAAGAGATATCCAAGCATCTGCTTTTTAAGCACGTTTTGGTCATTCCCGACGAGTACGCCGGGGCCATGGATGAGGCCAGTTTTATGCCTTGGATTCATTTAAAAAGACACATGAAAGAGCTTGGAAGAAAAATCGACTTGGACATCGAGTCTTTCACCCTGGAATTTGGCTCGGAAGAAACTTTTCGCATGGATGAAGGCTCAAAGGACGTGGAAAGCATTTTAAATTATCTGCGCTATAAAAACATTTTGCCGGGCGACCCGATCTCGCAAGACGCTTACTACTCCAAGCTTGAAAACTATAAAACTGTTTTCGCTCCCAGAGGAGGCCTGGTGGATTATCATTTACAGCCTGGAGATCACTTTAACAAGGGCGAAAAGCTCGCCACCTTCTACCAAATGAAGGCCATCGATCCGGAAGATCCAGTCAAGTCTTGCTCCCACGATTTATTCGCCACGATGGACGGCATCATCATTAACCGCTGCCCTTCCAGCAATGTGCATCAAGGAATGGAGCTCTTTCAAATTATGAGCAGTGTCTACAAGGCGAAAGCTTGATTTCATCCCGGGCAAAAGCGCTTTTAAACAATCCTTCTCCCATTGTCGTCGGCCACGTTAAGTGCCAACAAGACCCTTTTGGACCCAATAATCCAAAAGGATGCCTCAATTTTGGCATTGCCGAAAATCGCTTGATAGACGATTTGGCCCTAAAAGTTTTGGATCGCGAGGTTGAGGGGTCAAAAGAGTCTATTCACTACCCTCCCGTTCACGGGCTCTTGGAACTTAGAAAGGCGTTTGCGGCCTTCGCCAAAGAATTTTTAAACGCGGGGAACCTCAACCCCGAACATATCGCGGTTCAATCGGGAGTAAGCTCCGTTTGCGAGGCCCTGTCATTTTGTCTTTTTGAAGAAGGCGACGAGCTGATTGTTCCCGCTCCGTTTTATTCCGGCTTCTCCTTTGATTTTGAGGCCCGTTTTAAGGTTAAGTTGGTCTCCGTTCAACTGAAAAACTTTGAACACTATATTCAGGCGATAAAAGAGGCCGTGACTTCTAAAACGAAAGGGG
>JBBDND010000303.1:0-1720 GCA_040877865.1 Bacteriovoracaceae bacterium
TACCGAAACTATAGCGAAATGTTGGACATTTGGGGATTGGCGCTATTAAACGAACATTGTTCCTATGAGCCTGGAAACAATCCTTGGAGCCTGCCAGTGTATGACGTGGGCGTTCCCAATCTTGCCAAGGGCGACCTTTTACACCACAAATTCGCGGTGGTGGATGGAGAGACTGTCATAGTGGGATCCCAAAATTGGTCGGCCAGCGCCAATCGCCAAAATGACGAAAACGCGTTGGTGATTAGAAACAAAAAGATCGCTTCCGCTTACGTTCGAGAATTTGAGCGATTGGAAAAAAACAGCCGCAAAGGTCCTCCGAAATCCTTGTTAAACAGAATCGTCCGGATGGAGCGAGCCTGTCCTTATTAGTTGAACTGCCTCGTCAGGCAAACGCTTTTATCTTCATTTTTTACTTTAGTTGTTTATAATAATACACAACGCAGAATCGCTTGTTTGAGGAGTTAATCGTGGCTGAAAACCGTTCAAAAGGAATTGTCGGTATATTTATTCTTATTACCGCCTTGTTTGTCATTTTTTTAATTTTCGCTTTTTATACCGTTTCCAATTTGCAGAACGCTTCTAAAATGGACTCTTCGCTGGCCGCCGGAAAGTCCGGCCCCATAGCCGTGGTGGACGTGGAGGGAGTCATCATGGACTCGCAAGACACCATTAAAAAGCTTCTTATCGCGGAGAAAGACAAAAAGATTAAGGCCATTATTATGCGTATCAATTCTCCCGGCGGAGCGGTGGGACCCACTCAAGAGATCTATGAAGAGATAAGACGAATTGATTTAAACGAAAAACCCGTTTACGCCAGCTTTGGAACGGTCGCGGCGAGCGGCGGTTATTATATTGGAGCCGCGACAAGGAAAATCTTCACCAATGCCGGCGCCCTGACCGGATCGATTGGCGTCATTATGAACTTTTTTAACCTATCGGAGCTTTATGAGTGGGCAAAGGTTAAACCTGAGATTGTAAAAGCCGGAAAGTATAAAGACATTGGTTCCGCCTCCAGGTCGATGACTAGAGAAGAGAGGATGTTGATGAACGAAATGATTGAGAACGTTCACAACCAGTTTGTCATGGACATTTTTAAGGTTAGAGAAAAGAAGATAAAAGACGGCCTTGAAGGCTTAAAAAAATATTCGCAGGGACAGATCTTTTCAGGGGAAGGAGCGCTCGAACTTGGATTGGTGGACGAAATATCCGGCCTATGGGAAGCCGGGAGGCGGATTCACAAGGAGATGGATCTCAAAGAAAAGTTTGGGCTAAAATTTATCAAATTAAAAAAAGACGTCTCTTTGTTTGAAATCATGCGGGGGTTGGAGCAGTCGGTAAAAAACATCAATCACAAGGTAAAGTCTCCCGACGTTCCTCTTTTCCTGTATAAACCTCAGGTGTAATTTGGACACGGTTTTTATTTTAACATTTATCAAAGAGCACCTGCTGGCGGTGATCGCCATCGTTATCACGCTGGTTTTTGTTTACCATTACATAATCGAGCGCGAGAGCGGGGTCAAACTCTCTAAAAAGTACCGGGACAGCATATTTGAGGCCCAATCTAAAATCTTTTTGAACGCCACTCAATACTTGATATCGGGAAACAAGGATTTGGCCATCAAAGAGTTTTTAAACGCTGTTGATTTAAACAGAGAGACAATGGAGACTTATTTTGCTCTGGGAGGTCTCTTTAGAAGCAACGGCGAGATAGAAAAAGCCA
>JBBDND010000304.1:0-1711 GCA_040877865.1 Bacteriovoracaceae bacterium
AGTCTTCTTTGTCGGATTTCATAGGGGTGAAAGACAAGGTTAAATTTTCAGACCAAATAAAAAAGAAGGTTAAGGATTTAAAGCCCCTTCATTAACCAAAGGAAGCCCATGCCGAATTGTTTAGGAAGAACAGTTCAGATTTTATCCAAGATTTTGAATCCCAAGATTTTAAAAGTGGCGGCGTCCGTTTTGTTGTTGGGAAGTTCTTCGGCTTTTGCCCAAAACAATGTCAACTTGCCCGGGCTTAGCGTGAATTTTGGCCAAGGAGCGGATCTGGTGGACACGATGCAAGTCATCGTTTTGTTTACTGTTCTGACTTTGGCTCCCGCGTTTATCATCCTAACCACGTCGTTCACGAGAATCATAGTGGTGCTTTCTTTTATGCGTCAGGCGATAGGAACGCAAAACATGCCGCCCAACCAGCTGTTGATTGGTTTGGCGTTGTTTCTTTCCGCCTTTGTCATGATGCCGACCGGCAAAGCCATTTATAGCAATTCCGTCCAACCTTACATGGACAAACAAATAAACACGACTCAAGCTTTGACCGGAATTGAACTTGAGCTTCGAGGCTTTATGTCTTCTCAGGTGCGAAAAACGGACATTGGACTTTTTTACGAGGTGACTGGAGAAACTTCTCCGCAAACCATTGACGAAGTGCCGCTGCACTATTTAATTCCGGCTTTTATTATTTCCGAGTTAAAGACGGCTTTTCAAATAGGCTTCTTGCTTTATATTCCTTTTTTGATTTTGGACATGGTCGTGGCCTCGGTGCTCATGGCGATGGGGATGATGATGCTGCCGCCGGTCATCATATCCATGCCGTTTAAGCTTTTGCTCTTTGTGCTGGTGGACGGTTGGCAGTTGGTGACCGGTTCGATTTTAAGGTCCTTTAATTAAAAGAAGTTTAGGAGAAATTATGGACAATGATTTTGTTATTCAAATCACCAATCAAGCGGTTAAAGTCACTTTGATGTTGGCCGCTCCAATGTTGCTTGGAGCTTTGATTGTGGGTATTTTAGTTTCTCTTTTCCAAGCGGTGACCCAAATCAACGAGCAAACGCTTTCGTTTATTCCAAAGATTTTTGTCATTGTGATGGCGCTGGTTATTTTGAGCCCTTGGATGATGGAAACAATCACGTCATTCACACACGACCTCTATACAAATATTCCCGCGGTGGTGATGCACAGATGATAAATATCGCCGTCACCGACTACAACGTTCTTATCGCTTTCTGGCTGGTGTTCACCAGATGGACGGCCATCTTGGTTCAGCTGCCTCTGTTTGACAACACCAGCGTTCCCAATGTGGTGAAGGTTTTAATGTCGGTGATGATTTCTTACGCTTTTTTTCCGGTGGTAAAGGGAGCGATGGTTCAAGAGATTCTGGCCGTTGGCCCGGAAAACTTCTGGTATCTCACAATCTTTCACACCGTTGTTGGGGTGTTGATTGGCTTTTTAGTCAAAAGCATTATGAATCTGTTTGTGGCCTCCGGCTCCATCATGACCCAGCAAATTGGATTTGGCGCGATTAGTTATTTTGATCCGAGCCACCAATCGCAAGTTGGGCCTTTTGAGAAAATCATCGAGTGGACCATTATTATAATGATTTTGACTTCGGGAGCCTTGCTTCCCATGTTTAAAGGAGTCATTAATTCTTTTTTTAGCGTGACTATGGAGAACATGGGCAACTTTACAAACATCCACGTCTTTT
>JBBDND010000305.1:0-1706 GCA_040877865.1 Bacteriovoracaceae bacterium
ATAGCTTGGCGACGTCCCCCAGCTTGCATTCAATATACCTGGCGGCGGCGGCCTGGGTTTCCATTCTTTCGCCAAAATAGCCTTTCTTGTCAATCAATGGATAGTTATTGGAAAAGGTGTAATCTTGCGCCAAATTGACAATGGAGCTTTCAACCGAAGCCGGCCCGTGGGGATGAAGAGTCAGCACCAGACCGGTCAGAGAAGAAACCTTGACCAAGCCCTTTCCCTGATTTTTATGGAGAGTGTAAAGGATGCGTCTTTGGCTCGGCTTTAGGCCGTCTTGCAAGTACGGAATCGCCCGGTCCATCAAAGTATATATCTGATAGGTTCTATACTCGTCTTTGATGATGTTTTCTAGCGGAACCGCGTCCAGCGAGTGATAATATTGCTCGTCCATAAGTTTTTATCCTATTTCTTTTTAGCTTTTTTCTTAGCGGTTTTTTTCTTAGCTGTTTTTTTCTTGGCCGCTTTGGTCGCTTTGGTCGCTTTTTTAGAGATCTTCTTGCCCGTCTTGGCGGTTCTGGCGTTTACTTTTTTCTTGTTTTTTTTCTTGCCGCTTTTTCCCGAGCTTCTAACAGCTTCTTGAATGGAAGCCGGAGTTTCTTTTGCTTTTAAAACCGCGTCTACATCCGGCGTAAACTCCTCTTCGTCCAACAAAAGATCTTTTCTAAGTTGGGTGTCTTTGCCAAAGCAAGTGTGCAACATGCCCTTGGCCTCTTCCAAGTTCTCTGTGGTGATCTTGGTGTACTCTTCCCTGCTCAACACGTATTTAAAAGCCTCCGGGCTCATCTCGCCCAGACCTTTGTTTCTTTGGATTTCGCGGATTTTTAAATCATTTCTTTTTTTCACGCTTTCCAACTCTCCGTCGGATTCGGCGTAAATTGGTCCTTTGTCGGTGATCACTTCGAACAAAGGAGCCTTTGCAAATTGAACCGCGCCCATCTCAAACAACTCAGGCCAATAACTAAAAAAGAAATTGGTTAAAAGTGTGTTGATATGTCCGCCGTCCACATCTGAATCGGATAAAAAGACAATTTTAGAGTAGCGCAGCGGAAGCTCGTCGGCTCGCTGGCCTATGACCAGGCCGATGCTGGACATAATGTCGGAAAACTCTTGATTGTTCAACACGTCTTTGATTGTCGCCTGAGTGACGTTCATGGGCTTGCCTTTTAAGGAAATGCCCCCTTGATACAATTTATTTCTTGCCGACCTCAGGCCCCCTATGGCCGAGTCCCCCTCGCAAATAAAAAGCGTGCAGCGTTGGCGATCTTTTCTTTCGTTGGCGTCCAAGAGCTTTTCCACTCTTTGTTTTTTTTGCTTCTTTCCTTGCTTGCTGGCCTCTTTTAAAGCGCTAAAGCGCTGTCTGGCCTTGGCCCGCTCGATAACGATCTCTAGATAATCCTTATTTTTTCGAAGAAATTTAGGCATATGCTTGCCCATAAATTCTTCAAGAGCTTTTTCCAAATCCTTGTCCCTCACCAGTTTTCTTTTGGTTTGCGATTCAAATCTTGGATTGGGCATGATGACCCCGATGATAAAAGCCACGCCTGACAAAATATCGTTGTCGGCCAAGGTCACTTTTTCCTTCTTTGCCTGCCTCTCCAGCTTCTCTTTAATGTGATTGATAAAAAGCCGCTTGACTCTGTCGTGGTGAAATCCCCCGTCGTAGGTCGGGGTGGAGTTTACAAAAGAGATGAATTTTTCCC
>JBBDND010000306.1:0-9152 GCA_040877865.1 Bacteriovoracaceae bacterium
TATCAGCGAACAATATGACCAAGGCAATCGAGAAAATTGCGTAGAAGACGCTCTGGAAGCCATATACAACAGCGCTCCCGTTCAACGCATTCAAACAAAATTAGGGCTGTTGGAAAACGCCAGAATTGAGTTTGAAAGGGCGACAAAATACGAAAGAAGCATTTCTGAAGCGGCCAGAACCAGCGAAGACTGGAAAGAACAAGACGGAAGCTTCATGAAAGGCAAGAGCATGTCCACTTCGGTAAAATTAAGCATTGTTAAGGACGGCCACAACAAAGGCAAGACTCGAGGCAAAGACGGAGATCTCCCCAATTAAAAATTGAGGTCTAAAATTTGATTTTTTTCGCTCCTCGCCCTTTTAATTCTTGTTCAAAGGCTTTCTCAGGACTTCGATTATAAATAATATAATGCCCGCCTCCCCCGGCTCCGCAAAGTTTCAAATAAAACTTTTTACTCTCCAAACCTTCAAGCCAAAGGGCGTGGACGCTTGGACAAACCATAGGCCGCAAGTTTAAAAATTGCCACTTAGACAGAAAGTAAAAGAGCTCGTCAAACGCCTTGGCGTCGTTGGTTAAAGTGGCAAGAATAAGCTCGTCAGAAACCCTCATAAACTCTTGAGCCTCTAGCTCAAAACTTGGCTCTTCACACATTTTTAAAAAATCGTGAACCAGCGGCGAAGTTCTTCGAGAAGTTTTTGTGTTAAACAAATAAAGCTCCAGCTCCGGCTCTGAGTCAAAGTCAAAAGAGACAAATTCTATTTTATTCCTGCTTTTCACCAAGGCCGGTTTTTGAGCCAACGAAATAAGCGGATCCAATCCTGAAGAGGATCCGTGATAAAATGATTCCATCAAGGCCATATGGTCCAAAATTTCCGCCATATTGGAGCTGTCTTGAATGTCTTTTAAACTTTTCTTCAAATGATAATCCGAGTAAATGGCGGCGCAAAGAGCTCCCGAGCTTCCAACGCCGGAGCCTTCAGGTATGTCGCTTTCAAAGCTTAGGCCTTTGCTTATATCCTCTTCTAATTTGTCTAAATCGAGAGTTCTTCGCAGAATGCTTGAGTTGCGCAAAAACTGAGCGAACTCCGCCAATCTAGAGGCGGCGCAGTCGCCCTTTAAAGAGCTGTCGAGCTTTTCCAAGGCGCCGGAATAATCAAAAAAAGGCAAGGCCAGTCCTTTGCCTCCTTTTATCACGGAATATTCGCCAAACAGCAACACTTTGCCACAGAATCTATTCAAAGCGGCTCTCCAGAATTTCGGGACCGTCTCCGGCCTCGTCAAAAATCACCTCGCCTTGCTCGCAAAAAGGCCGCAATTTTTCCATTATAAAGACTTTAACCAATTCCTCGTCCCGCCCCAAATATAGCAAGTGGGGATTAGGTCCGGCGTCCAAGGTGAAAAACAAGGGAATGTTTTTCTTTTTTCTAAAAGTCTTAATCTCTTCAATAATCTTTAAAGTGTTGGGCCTAAATAAAACATACCCCGGATTTGAACTCAACATGAGCGCGTGCAAACTCAGCGCCTCTTCCTCAATAACGGCGCCAAGCTCCCATATCGCTCCCTCTTCCAGAAACTCAAGAACTTTCAAACAATTATTTTTAGCCTGTTCAATTCTGCCATTGGCATAGGGATGATCTTGCATCAAAGAGTGTCCAGCGCTGCTGGCAACGCTTTTGACCGCCGAGCTCACCACCAAGATCGCGTCTTTCAAATCATAAAACTTGGGATGGATATTATCGATATGGACTGCCTTTTCATCCGCTCCCCCTCCTTTTTCGAACTTGCCCCACAAGTTATAGCCTGGGAACGCGCTTCTACAGGCGCTGCCCGACCCAAGCCTGGCCGCCGCGCCGGCCCTTTCCGCGCTAAACGCTTCTGAGCTCAACTCTGCGTGAACGCTTTCAAAACAGAAGGCAAGCGCGCAAAAACTAGACGCCGAGGAGGCGATGCCCGAAGAGTGGGGGAATGAATTGCTCGAGCTTATCGTCAATTTTTTAAGGTCTTGGATAAAAGGATAAAGATTTTTTGTCCTCTTTAAAAAAACTTGAATTTTTTCCAAGAATTCATCTTTTTTTTGGCCGTGAAAAACGAATTCCAGATGAGGCCTTTTATTTGCTCCGCCCATTTCAAAACTAACTTCCGTCACGGTATGACAGTTTTTAAGCGTAAGGCTTAGAGAAGGATTTAAAGGAAGTTGAGTTTCTTTTTTGCCCCAATATTTGATCAAAGCGATGTTAGAGGGCGCCTTCCAGGATATGGAACCTTTGTTACGCTTCCAGTTCATGAGGGCGCTCGGTTAAAAACGGAAGGCTTTCGGCTTGATCCAAGAATTTGTGACATATGATTTCATCATACTTTAAAACGGTGTTAAAGCCTCTCTCCGAGAAATAACGCCTGGTCTCTCTTTCAGAGGTGTCGGAAGTCGCCAAGGCAAAGTCTCCTCCCCAGGCGCCCAAAGATTTTATAGCTCCCCAATAATCTTTAAAATTAAGATCCTGAACTCTTGGCATGTCCAAGGCTCTTGAGATCAATTTTTCATGTTCGAACATATAAGCTTCGAACTCTTGCAAATCGAAAGCTTGCGCCATGCCGGCGGTTAGAGCGTTTATTTGTTTGATCAAAGTTTGACGGTCGGGCAACTCCATGGAGCGATACCGCTCCACCTGTTTGCGCGAGTCTTGTTTTTGATTGAGATAAACAAAGTACAACTTGTCTTTAAAAAACGGACTGAAGTTCACGCTGCGCCATGAAGGACTGCCTCCATCGTTGCTATAGACGATAGGCCCCATAGATTGAGCGCAAGCGATGTCGTAACCAGAGCCGCCAAAGGTTTTGGCCGACAATTCAAAAGGGGACACATAGGCCCATTGAGCGATGTTGTAAATAATGCTTGAACTCGACCCTAGCCCCCATTCAAGAGGAAACTCCACACTGGTATCCACATGAACATCCGCTTCTTCTCTTAGAAAGTGAACATTTTGGACTCGCGCTTGGCGCAATATCATTTGCAAATCCAGGCTTGCTTGGTTTTCTTCTGTCAACAATCTAAATCTCCACAGTTCGTAGCTCGCTTCGAACCAAAGCTGGCCTGAAGAGTCGTAGCTTTTCCAAACAAGTTTGGGGTTGTTGGAACGCGTGTGACGCACGTTCATGACTTGACCAAATTTGCAAGGCAAGGCCAACGCGTTGGCGCCGTCTAAAACAAAATACTCCGCGCTTAAAAGAAGTTTTCCGTGACCGTAATAGCTTTGTTCTTTCATCTTTCTCCCCTCCCAAAAAAAATACTGCAACAAGCTATTGCAAGTATTGGGACTCGTTTAAAAATTTTCGCACGGCCTGAAAGGAAACGGCCTGCTTGTCAAAACGTTTTTTTGCCAATTTTATTTGATCGTTTGTGGCGTTTAATTGATTCAATATATTTAAAAGGTGCATTTTCATATGGCCTTTTTGAATGCCGGTGGTGACCAAGGATCTAAGGGCTCCAAAATTTTGGGCAAGGCCAACCGCCGCCACGATTTGCATCAACTCCTGGGCGCAAGGATTTCCCAGCAAAGCCAAGGATGTTTTTGCCATGGGATGCAAAGAAGTCAGCCCCCCCACGGTTCCCAACGCCAATGGAACGTTTAACTCAAATTTAAATGTGTTTTGATCCACAATGCAATTGCTTAAACTCCTGTACTGGCCGTCTTTGGCGGCAAAAGCGTGGGCGCAGGCTTCAACAGCTCGAAAATCGTTGCCAGTGGCCAACACCACGGCGTCAATGCCGTTTAAGACGCCCTTGTTGTGGGTCACCGCCCGGTTCACGTCAACATTGGCTATCTGAACCGCTCTTTCGAATTTTTGGGCGAATTCAAACGGCTCCATGCCGTCTGAAAATGTTCCCAAATTTTTGATTTCCGTTTCAACCCAAACACTCACACGGCAATCGGGAGTGTAATTGGTAAGAATTGACGTGATAATTTGAATGTCTTTTTCGACCGGATTAAAAGCGTTGTGGGCTTGGGCCATTTCTTTCAAACAAGCGGCGAATTTCTCCAAGACCGAATTAATAAAATTAGCCCCCATGGCGTCGCAGGTGTTAAATGTCGCCTCTAACTGATAGTAGTTTTCCAAAGAGTCGGTTTTATCTTTAAGAACGAGGTCTTTAAGCCCCCCTCCTCTTTCTTCCATGTTTTTAGTCAAAGCCGAGCAGCTGTTTTTAAGCTTTGATTTGTTTAAATTAAAAAAATGATAAAGCTTTTCCTTGCTTCCACGGTATATAAAATGGACTTGCCCCGCCTTCGTCGCGTCTATGACTTTGGCCTTAAATCCTCCCCGCTCCAGCCAATACTTGGCGCTTTTGCTGGCGGCGGCGACCACAGAGCTTTCCTCAATAACCATGGGAACGTGGTAAATTTTATCGTTAATCAAAAAGTTCGGAGCAATGCCAAAAGGAAAATAAAAATTGCTAATGGTGTTTTCGCTAAACTCGTCCATAATTTTTTGGACGGCCTGATCTTGATGCCAAAAACTTTTGAGTTTTAAAAACTCTTGGGTTTTCTCCTCGCTCATTTGCGAGGCCAACCAATCTATCTTGGCGCTTTTGCTCAGTTTGGAAAATCCGCTAATTGTTTTCAAAAACAATTCCTTATTTTAAATAGAGCGAAGCCAAATTCAAAGCCTCCGCCTGCTCTTCTATCAACTCTTCCACCGCTTCGGAGCTTATCAAGGCTTTGTCCAAGTAAGCCTTCGCCATGCCAATCAAAGACGGCGCGTTTAGGCGACTTCGAAGGGAGTGTCCCGTTATCATTGAATTAACTCCCCCTGAAATAATAAACTTTCGACAGGGAAGATCATCATTTTCTTCTAAAATTTGGTTCAGCCATTCAACCATTTCTGATGCGCTATGTCCAATGTCGGCAAAACCCAGAAGCTCGTTTTTTTTACCTGAATTAAAGGCTTTATGTCTAGTTTGTTCTAATTTCGTGAAATTAGTACCGCCAAAAGCTGAAAACTCGATGGCCTCCAATGGCAGTTTGCACAACTCCCTCAAACTACAAGGGCCCATGCCCTGCCCCACCTCTTTAACAATGAGCGGCAATTTAAAGCGCTCTATTAAACGCTTAATTGTTTGCAAAGGAGGAGCTTGAATAATGTCCCCTTCTGGCTGCATATACTCTTGCAAGGGATTGACGTGAATAATTAGCCCGTCCGCCTCCAATTTCTTTACCATTTCGGTGATTTTGTCCGTCTTTCCCGACGCAAGCAGCCGCTCGGTCTGGGCAATGCCCAAGTTGGCAAAAAGAACCCCGTCTCCAATATATTTTCGCGCCTTAAAGTCCTCAAGCCGCTGGTCTGAATCTATCAGACTCCTGCAAGATCCCAATCCCATTCCTATACCGCTCTTTCCCGCCGCCCGCGCCAAATTGGCGTTAATAGGGCCGGCTTTCTCAGTGCCGCCGGTCATGCTTGAAATCCACAGAGGGTATTTAAGTTTTTTGCCCGCCCATTCAATGGACAAGTCTTGAGCGTCTTTAAAACCGCTTAGCATGGGTTCGTAGACAAGTCCGTGATTGGAGCTTGTTTTGGTTTGAGAAGCGCCTGCCAGCTCAATATGGTCTTTTTTTCTGTCTTGGCTCAAGATTTGGCTCCTAAGATAAGGATAAATTCCGCTTTTTCTTTTGGGGGTTGAATATTTTCCAGCGGAGCTCTAAGCAGCTTTTCACCCTTCTTATTCAGCTCCATGGCCAAAAAAACTTCTCTTTGCCCCTTTATCTCTTTCATCTCTTTTTTCATTTCTTTCAAAAGACTCTCCAGACGATAAGGAGTGTCCATCAGCACAGAAACTTCTTTTTGAGACATGATCCTTTTTAGCTCTTTAGACCTTTGCGCGCCTCTGGCGGGAATAAAGCCTTCAAAAATAAAACGATCGTGGGGAAATCCGCTTAAGGCCACCGCCAACGAAATGGAATTGGGAAAAGGAGTTGCTGTGACTTGAATCGCGCTTTGATGACACAACTCAACCAAAAGTCTGCCTGGATCGCAAAAAGCCGGCAAACCGCAATCGCTTAAAAGATACACCGAATTGCCCTTATTCATCTCCTTTAATAGCCTGGGAGCTTCTTCAGCGCTTGTGTGCTCGTTATAAAGAACAAATTTTTCAATGGCCTCTCTGGGAAGGCCCCATTTAAGCCATCTTCTTCTGCAAGTTTTGGCTTCTTCAACAACGATGATTTGATTTTCAGACACCGCTTCGTTCAGCTTTGTAAAAGCGCTTTGTTCCAAGGGGCTGTCGTCGTCGATGGGAGTCGGCACCAAAGTCAAAAGGCCTTTCATTAGAGTTCTCCCAGTTTCACAAAAAGATCAGGCCGGTGAAAATCGGGTTTATGCTCGCTATTTGGATTCAAAGAATAATGCGATCTTTTTTTGCCATTGCTCTCTGGGCCAATAATCAAATGAATATTTCCATAAATTTCTTGGGAGTTGCCCGGGATGTTTTCCACCGGAACGTTTAAATGGCATTTCCACACGCCGCCCTCCACTTTGCTGACGCTGGAAAACGGAATGGACTCGGGATAAATCCACTCTTCTCTGGGACGTTTGATCAGCAAGGCGAATTTTTGATTAATGGGTGAAACCTGTAGTTCCAGGTAAGGAGCTTCTCGGTTCGCGCGGGTCAGAAACAGCTCAAAAACATCATATTCCCAAAGTCCCCAGTTTTTATGGCCAGGTCCAAATTCTCGGCGAATATTTGGCTCGTCCGGCATGGGGGCGCTTAGCTTTGCCAGCAAAACTCCGTCCTTAATTTCAACCTGCGCCGACGGGTGTGAATAGAGCTTGTCTTCCGGGGAAAGATTGCTTGAATGAGGCTTAAGGCTAAACATAGGTTCTTATAAATTATCATCGCTCTAATGACAAGATAGCTGATGACAAGATGGGCAAGGCGCGTTAACAAGGGGAATGAACACCTTTTATTTAATCTGTCCCATAGGGCTTGAACCGGCGGTTTTACAAGAGCTAAAGCTTAAAGAACTTGAGAGCTCCTTAAACGTGACCAGCACTCAAGATGGCGGTGTTGAACTGGAATGTTCAATGGAAACAGGACTTGCGCTCAATTGGCTTTTAAAAACCCCCACCCGGGTTCTCATGCGCTTGAAAGTGCGCAAATGCCGAGACTTCCCCAAGCTTTTTAAGACCATAGGACAAATTCCTTGGAGGGACTTTTTAGTTCAAGAAAAAGTTGAATGGAGAATCAGTTCGAAAAACTCGCGGATCATCAACACAAAAAAGGCCGAAGAAACTTGTTCAAAAGCTTTAGAAAAATACTTCAAGGCCAATCCTCTTTCCAAAAAACTTAAAGAGACAAACGAGAATCGCCCTTTGCAAAAAGTGTATATTCGATTGGCGCAAGATCAATTAACCTTGAGCCTTGACACCAGTGGAGAGCTTTTGCACGTTCGCGGCAACCGTCCCGACCGAGGCAAGGCGTCTTTGCGGGAAAATTACGCCTCATCGCTTTTAATGTTTCTTCTAAAAGACAAAGAGTTGCCGCTTCCAACATTAATTGATCCCATGTGCGGCACCGCCACCTTTTTGCTCGAGGCCATGGATTTTTTCAAGTTAAACCAAAGAGGCGCGTTTCCATTCCAGTCCTGGCCAAACGCCAAGAACGTCTCGCCCCCGGCCGCGCAAGACAGATCTTTAATTAAGGAAGCTTGCGGCTTTGATATTGAATTAAAAGCTTTCGAGCCAAAAGCCGGCAAACGAGAAGATCTGGAACTGCGTGAACAGGACATTTTTAAACCTTTGCCTCCAAAGTTAAAAGACAAACTCAAAAACTCATATCTCGTCTGCAATCCGCCCTACGGGAAAAGAATTAAAATACGTGGAGATCGAAAGCGCTATTTTCAATCATTGATAGAGAAGATAGAGTCGGAATTTTCTCCCAAGGAATACGGCATTATCATTCCAGCGGACGTTTCCCTGCCCTGTGACAGCAAAATCCCCTTTAACAACAACGGCATCAAAGTCAACTTCTGTGTGAAGAAGTTTTAACTCTTAATTCTAAAAAGAGCTTTTGCCACCCATAGCGGCCCAATCAACAAGAATAGCAGGTCTTGCAAAAAGCTCGGTTTTTTCCCCTCAATCTTGTGGCCAATAAATTGAAAGGCCCAACTCACTATAAAGATGGCCAGGGACAACCAAAGAATCGGCCCGAGCGCGGCAAGTTCTTTTACCGCCAGGTACATTAAAGCCAAAACTGGTATCATTAGAAGGAAGTATTTTTTGCTTAATTTTAAGTAATAACCCAGAACCAACAAGGACACGATCAGGGCCCAATCAAGGCCGGCGGCTCTTAAAAAAGCCGGAGCGGGAATGGCCAAAAGCAGACCTAAAACGCTTAACATAATCAACGGCACAAAAATTTTGTGTATCACAATATTGACTTTATTCTGATGGCTTTCGCCGTACTGCGCAAAAAGAATGTCTAAACTTTGCATAACCACTCCTTGTGCTGACATTTTAGCGCCGCGATCTCTTCAGACAACTAAAAAGACAACTTAAACTTTTAGGCCGCTCGTTCATTTTGTATCTAATGACACAGCTTTAGGTTGAGAAGCCTTGGAACCAGTTTTGCACTTAAGGGCTACAAAACTTAAATGATGCGGGAGGAATTTATGAATACAGAAGAATTTAATCAAAAACAAGGCGGCACCCAAAAGGCAACCCAAAAGACAAAAGAGCTCGGCAAAGACAAGCTGCAAGAGTACGGCAGAGAAGGACTCGGTCCTGTCATGGAGCTTTTCAACCGCTATGGTCAAGAAATGGTTGAATATGTAAAGCAAATTGCCACAGGCCTGGAAAAAGGCGGACAGTCTTTGCGGGAAGAAAACCCAAGCGAGGAAGGATCTAAAGAAGCGCGGGAGCTTACGGCCTCTTGGTTTGAAGAAGGAGCGACTTTTGTAAACAAACTGGAAAGCCAATTGAACCATAAAAGTAGCGACGAGCTTTTAGAATTTGTGGAGCGCCAAGGCCGGGAACATCCCGCCTCCTTGTTTGCTGTGTCTATGGTTGCCGGCAGCCTGCTCGGAAGAGTTGGCAAACACGCTTACAAAACAAAATCCAAAAGCGCTGATCACAGAGAAACTAACGAAGACAAAAACAGAATATAAA
>JBBDND010000307.1:0-1684 GCA_040877865.1 Bacteriovoracaceae bacterium
CAAAACCTTGTGGTCTTTAAGAATTTGATAGACTTGATTGACGATTTCCACGGCGTCAAAGATCTTCTTGGTGTCTGGAAGGTGAATAACGCTAATGTCTTTTTTATCCCGCTGCAAAAGCTTCTTATTGAATTGCTTTTGCCACCAAACGTCAAAAGATTTTAGATCCAAAAAATCTAAAGAGCTGCACACAAACCCCATGGCGAAAAGATCTTGTTTGGAATTTACCCCGTCTATTTTTTTAATCAAATGAACTAAAGGTACAAACTCCTCGTCATTAGCTCCACGCACAAATAACCGTTCTTTGAACAGATCCGTGCTGCCATGAGATTGCGAAGAGAACTCTTTCGCCGCCTCATAAATTGAATTTTCCACTTTGAAACCTTAATTTTAATTTTAAATTTTATACCCCTTTATTTTAGCAGAAATTTGGCCACAAGATAAGCTGGAAATAAAATAGTTTGCTTGAGCGTTTGAGTCGCAAGAAGGGAAGGCCCCGAAATTTGGGGCCTTTTAGCTATACTTGATAGGAGAGGATATCGTCTTCAAAAGCGGTGATCGTTTTGGCGTGGGCGGTCGCCTGAGGCAAAAAGTGGGCGCAATAGATTCTAAAGTCATCCACTTTTGACTGTAGATAAGACTTTTCGCTCTCGCTAGGCGCGCTATCGATTTTATCGTTGGCGATCATGGCCGACTCCATCAGTCGCCAGGCAACCACAATATGGGCCGCCATGTCCAAAAAGTCTTTACAGTTTTGCAGCACAAAATTCATTTCGTTCTTTTTGGCCTTCTTGCCGATAAAGCCCATGGCGTCTTGAGCGCTTCCCAACACCTTGGAGAAAACTCCTCTCTCAAAGGTAAAGGTGTCGTCTAGATTGTTGGAAGTTTTAAAAATCTCCTCGCTTATGCCTCGAAGCGATTTGCCGCCGTCTCTTAAAATTTTTCGAAGCACAAAGTCCATCGCCTGGATGCCGTTTGTACCTTCGTAAATGCTGGCGATTTTTATGTCTCTGGCAAACTGTTCAACGCCGTATTCATGGCAGTATCCGTAGCCCCCGTGACACTGCATCGCCTCTACCGCCACTTCAAAGCCTTTGTCCGAGCAAAAGGATTTGCAAATAGGAGTCAAAAGCCCGATATAGGACTCGTATTTTTTGTCTTTTTCAGCTTTGTCAAAAAGATCGGCGGTGTATAAAATCAGCGCCCGCAGCCCTCTGGACATGGCCCGCATTTTCAACATCATTCGGCGCACATCAGGGTGATTAATGATTTCCGTTTTAAATTGAACTCTCTCTTTAACAAATTGCTCGGTCATCATGTAGGCCAGATTGGCCTGCGCCTCGCCTTGAATGCCGCAGTCAAGCCTGGCCTGGTTCATCATGATAAACATGGTTTGGATGCCCTCGCCTTCTTTTCCAATCAAATGCCCTTCGCAATTTCCTTGGTCGCCGTAATTGAGCACACAAGTCGCGGAACCGTGAATGCCCATTTTATGCTCGAGCTTGGAGCAAACCACGTCGTTTGAATCGCCCAAAGAGCCGTCTTCGTTGACCTTAATTTTGGGCGTGATAAAGAGCGAAAGCCCTTTGGTCCCTTCCGGAGCGCCGGGAGTTCTCGCCAGCACTAAGTGAACAATATTTTCATACAAATCGTTATCGCCGGAAGAGATAAAAATCTTGGAGCC
>JBBDND010000308.1:0-1683 GCA_040877865.1 Bacteriovoracaceae bacterium
TACTATGTGATCCCCATGATGGATGAGGTCGAGTACGCAAAACAGAGGGAGTATTTGATATCCGAGTTTGAGAAATGGCAACAGGTCAAAAACGCGGGCAAAATGGACGAAGGTTCCAGCGTTTATGAAAAAAATCCCCAGTTTAACCTTTTCAACTCCATCGCGCATGAGCGTTTTAAAATCATTGATAGCAACAAAGACAATATATTTTAAAGGATTGACATGAAACATTTGATTGCCTCGGGGCTTGTTTTTTTATCGCTTTCTTTTGCGACCTCTTCCCTGGCCGCCACGCTAAAAATTGCCGCGCTTGCCCCGTCTGGCACAAACTGGGCGAAAACCTTAAAGGAGTTTTCTAAAGAAGTTAAAAAAAACACCGGAAACAGAGTCAAGGTTAAAATCTATTATGGAGGAGTCGCTGGAGACGAGCCGGACGTTTTAAGAAAAGTGCGAGTCGGTCAACTTCATGGCGGCGTCTTTACCGGTAAAACTTTGGGAGATATCGCGGGAGATGTCAGAGTGGTTGAGCTGCCCTTTAATTTTTACCATGACCGCTCCAAAGGGATGAAAGCCTTGAAAGGAATGAGCTCTTACTTTAACCAAAAGATCTCCGCGGCGGGTTTTGTGAACCTTGGTTTTTATGAAATTGGCCAAGTCTACCTGGTGTCTTCCAAAAAAGCCTCAAGTCTTTCAGAATTGCAGGGCCTTAAGATATGGTCGTGGGAAGGAGACAAAATTGTTGAGGCGATGATTTCCTCGCTAAAACTTGTTTCTGTGCCTTTGGCTTTGCCAGACGTGTTATCCTCGTTGTCTACCGGCATTATCGACGCCGCGTACGCTCCTCCCTTGGGGATTTTAGCTCTGCAATGGCAAAGCCAAGTGAAATACCTGGTGGATTTTCCCACCGCTTATTCTATCGGAGCGTTGTTGATATCCAACAAGGCCTGGAAAAAAATAAAGCCCGACGACCAAAAAATCGTTAGAGAACTCGCCCAAAAATACGTTGCCCAGGCTAACGACTTTGCGGTGGAAGACAATAAAAAAGGACTGAATGCTTTAAAAGAGCAGGGAATTGAATTTATAAAATTTAGCGAAGAAGACATCTCGAAAGCGGAGGCCATTCGCTCGGAAGTCATCGGGAAGTTGAAAGGAAAAGAGGTGTCTAAAGAGGCCATTAAAAAACTGGAGACTTATAGATGATCGAGAAGGACTTATAGATGGTTGAGAAAATTGACAAAGCCCTGGGCGCTTTGGCTTTCGCCTTGTTGAGCGGCTCTCTTTTCTTAATGTTGACCCTCACTCTAGTTAATATCGCGGCTCGCTGGTTCAATGTCACCTTTATGTGGATCGATCCCCTTGTCCGGCATCTCGTTTTTTTAAGCGCGTTTATGGGGGGGGCCCTCGCAACCGGAAAGGGCAATCACATACGGATAGATCTTGCCGGCAGAGCTCTCGAGGCGATGAATAAAGAAAAATTAAAATTAAAGGTGGACGCGGCGATTGATCTCGTTTCGGCGATCGCTTGCTTCTTCTTATTAAAAGCGGGGTGGGACTTCGCCTTGGTGGAGTTGGAGTACGGAAAGCCGTTGTTTTTAAACGTTCACAGCGGCTGGCTCGTTTCGATCATTCCTTTTGGATTCGGGCTTATAGGACTGCGTTTTATCGCCGCTTTTTTAAAGAAAA
>JBBDND010000309.1:0-1679 GCA_040877865.1 Bacteriovoracaceae bacterium
CCCATGACCGAACAAAAGTCTTTGCCTTTGGCGGGACCAAGCCTTACCGCCATTTCTTTTTTCTGGATGTCCCTGGCGGAGATGTCGTTAAAAACGGTGTAGCCAAAAATGTGCTCCAAGGCGTTTTCCGCTTTGATGTTCTTGCCGTCTTTTCCGATCACCACGCCAAACTCAAGCTCGTAATCAAGTTTTTTTGTGTAGCTGGGCCAGGGAATGATCTCTTCCGGGCCGATAAAGCCCGCGGTGGAGCCTTTATAATAAGCGGGAATCTCGTACCACGCTTGGGGGACGGGCTCTCCTCTTTTTTCAAAGCCCTTGGCCACATGTTTTTCATGGGCGTAAAAATCTCGGTAAACGTGAATTTTGTCCAAGGGACATTCGAGCCGCGCGTCTTTGGCGTCTTTAAGATCAAAGGCCAAGTCGGCTTCGTTATTTGTTTTTAACACTCCCTCGGCGGCGAAATCCTCATAAGTGTCCATGGTTTCTTGCAGCATTTCGACAGAGCTTTCCTGATAGATCTTTAAAAATTCGGAAAGACTTGCGGGAGCGGTGGAGGCGGCTTTTTCAAACGCGTTGAAATAACCCTCTTTTTCATAATACTTTTGCCAGACCAAGTTGACGTCCACAATGGATGTCTCGTTAAAAAAAACGCCCAGTCTTTTTAGTCTGCCAAAAGGCGTTTGTCGCGAGTAAGAGCATACCTTCATATCAAGTCCTAGTTTTTAACCAATTTGTAGGGAACATTACCCGCAATTGGCCTGTTTCACAAGTTCAAGGCCTGTATGAGTCTTAATTGAACAATCCCGTTTACGGCCTGCCAAACTTCTCGTCGTACTCGGGCAAAATCTCGTCCATCGCCTCGAAGTAGTGCTTCATCTCTTCTTTTAGGCCAATGGAAACCCTGATCCACTCGGGCATTTGATTGGCCTTCAAAGGCCTGACAATCACTCCGCGATCCAATAATTTGTTGAACATAAAATTGCTGGCCTCTTCACTGCCGGTTTTAAAGCAAATAAAATTGGTGATGGAGCGAATGGGATTAAATCCTTTTTTATCCAAGTACTTTAAAATTTCATAATAGCGTTTAGTGTTGTTTCTGATGGTTCTTTCCAGATGGGGGTAGTCGCCCAAAGCGCCAAGAGCGCCTTTTTGAGCGATAAGGCTGGGCTCAAAGGGAAGTTTTACTTTGTGCAGCGCTTGAATAAACTCCGCGTGGGCAAAGCCGTATCCCACTCTGACTCCCGCAAGGCCGAAGGCTTTGGAGAAAGTTCTCAAGGTAATGACGTTGTCATAGCGGTATTTCATTGAATCGGGGTAATCCCAAGTGGATTGGGCGAATTCAAAATAGGCCTCGTCCAAAATAACAATGGTGTGCTTGGGAACATATTGCATCAAATAATCAAATTCTTGTTCGGTCAAATAGGTGCCGGTGGGATTGTCTGGGTTGGCTATGTACAGGACTTTGGTGTTTTCATTCACCTTGTTGGCCAAGGCTTTCACGTCATAGCGCATGTCGGGAGTTCTCTTGGTGGTCACGATTTTCGCGCCCGCTCCCGTGGCGAGAATATGAAAGCCGATAAAAGTTTTTTCGGCCGTGAGCACCTCGTCTCCGGGCTGTATGAAAGATTTGGCTATGTAGCCCATGATTCCCTCTGAGCCGTTGCCCAGAATGATGTTTT
>JBBDND010000310.1:0-1677 GCA_040877865.1 Bacteriovoracaceae bacterium
TTTTAAATCTTAAAAACATCACATTAGTGGTTCACGACTGGGGCGGGGCCATAGGTTTTGGGCTGGCCGCGAGACACCCAAGTTTGATTAAAAGAATTGTGATTTTGAACACAGCCGCCTTTTTGAGTCCGCGCATGCCTTTTCGCATCAGCTTGTGCAAGAACAGGCTGTTTGGAGATTTTTTGGTTAGAAGACTTAACGGGTTTGCCTGGCCCGCCACTTTTATGGCCAGCTCCAAAAAATTGTCCTCCACTGTGAAAAAAGGTTACCTTCTTCCTTACTCCAATTATCAGGACAGGAAGGCCGTGAGCGAGTTTGTAAAAGACATTCCGTTAAAGAAAAATCACCGCTCTTACAAAACTTTGAGAGGGATAGAGCGAGAGTTGCCCAAGCTAGTTTGTCCAAAACTGATTTTATGGGGCGGAAAAGACTTTTGTTTTAACGACGATTTTTTCGCCCAGTGGAAAAACATCTATCCCGACAGTTTTCACAAATACTATAAAAACGCGGGACATTATGTGCTGGAGGACGAAACAGAAGATGTCATCGACACCATCAAGGATTTCATGGAGAGCCGTCCGTGAACGTCGCCGATCAAATTACCCAGACCGCTCTTAAATTCCCCTACAAGCGCGCCGTGGTGGCCACCTCGGGAAAAGACGCTTTTGGCAATTACCGCTATGTTCACTACACATTTATTGAACTGGAAAAGAAGATAAACCAGTTTGCAAACGCGCTCAAAGACAGTGGCATGAATAAGGGCGATAAAACGCTTCTTTTTATTCGTCCTTGTTTGGACTTTAGCGCGCTGGCCTTCGCGCTTTTTAAAATTGGAGCGGTTCCGGTATTTATTGATCCGGGAATGGGGCGCAAGAAATTTTTGGAAGCGGTTAAAAACTGCTCTCCCAGAGTGTTGATTGGAATTCCCAAGGCGCTCGTTTTAAAAAGAATATTCAGCAAATATTTTTCTAGCGTCAAATTTGTTTTTAATTACGGCAAAAGAGGTTTTTTGGGGGCTCCTTCAATCGTTAGTTTGAGCAATGAACAAAGCTTTGAAGCGGCCAGCGAAAGCATGGCTCCAAACGAGCTTGGCGCGGTTTTGTTTACTTCTGGAGGGACAGGCCGGCCAAAAGGAGTGGTTTACACCCACGAGATCTTTATCGCTCAAACCAGGTCCTTGCAAGAAGAGTTTAACTTAAATGAAAACGATGTGGACGCCCCTGGTTTTCCTTTGTTCGCGCTTTTTACTTTGAGCATGGGCATGACCAGTTGCATTCCCGACATGGATCCTTCAAATCCCGCCAAAGCCGATCCAAAAGCGTTAATACAAATTATAAAAGATCAATCTGTCACTTTCGCCGCCGGGTCTCCGGCCATTTGGCAGAACTTGGCGCTTTATTGCTTTGAAAATAAGATGACTCTGCCCACCCTTAAATACTTGGTCATGTTTGGAGCCCCGGTTTCCTTGGAGCTTCACAAGCTTTTTAAAAAAGTCCTGCCAAACGGCGACACTTTCACCCCTTACGGCGCGACCGAATCCCTGCCTGTTTCAAACGCCAAAGGCTCCGTGATTTTGGAGCGCTTTGCCGAAAAGACGCTGGAGGGGGCCGGAGTATATATCGGGCGGCCTCTTAAGGAGGTAGATGTTAAAATCATTCAGTCGACTGAGAGGCCATT
>JBBDND010000311.1:0-8995 GCA_040877865.1 Bacteriovoracaceae bacterium
ATAACAGCTCGATTGGACTCATTCCCCTTTCTTTATACGCCCTTGTTTTTACAGTTATTGCCGCGAGCTTAAAACAAAATTCAGGGGAATCATTTTACCTCATAGGTTTGGACGGCTTGATTGGACTCAAGCTTCTTGCGCTTTGGGAAGCTTTGCCACAATGATGATGGGAACGGCCAATAAAATGGCGCCCGCCAAATAAGGAACGCTTGAGCCGTATCGCCAATACAAAACGCTGGCAAAAATGGGGCCGGCAACTCTGCCGAGCGCTCCCAAAGATCGAAAGACTCCCAACACCTCTCCTTGAACATTTGCGGGAGCGTAAAGCGAAGCAAGGCTGGTAAGAGTGGGGATCGCCATGGCCGAGCCAACAGATAAAAAGAAAAGGCCGCAATAAAGGAAAAAGGTGGACTCTGCAAGCCCGATTAAAACAAGTCCTGGAATTAAGATCGCCAGACCTTGCGCCGCCATTTTCTTCTCTCCCACCTGAGAGGCTTTTCTCCTGACATAGCCTCCTTGGACGAGGGCAATTAAAAAACCAATGAAGATAAACATATAGGCGTTGTCCATGGGTGTATAGGCCAAACGCTCGACCGCCAAAAACGTCAAAGTAAACTCCATTCCGCTAAAAAGGGCGATAAATAAAAAGTATCCTAGATTAGTTTGGTTTACTCCTTTATAGGGCAAAGGTCTCGCTAATTTAAAAATATTGGAGGTGCGCTTTGTGGCGTTTTTTTCTTTTAGGGTTTCTTTGTACAGCTTCCAAACGAGAACGAAGTTCAAAAGTGAAAGCAACGCCGCGAACGCCGCGGGAACAGAGAAGGGATTAACGCCGTATTTAACCAGCGCGGGGTAAATTTCGCTCAGGTCTATAAAGCTTAAAAGCCCTCCCATGACCGGACCAAAAATAAAGCCAAGGGCGAAAGCGACGCCAACAAAGGCCATCCCCTTTGAACGGTTCTCGGGAGTGGTAACATCCGCCACAATGGCGGTGGCGGCCGACATGTTCCCCGCCATTAAGCCTCCCACAAACCGGGCCGCCAGCAACAAGGTGAAAGAGCCGGAAAAAATCCACATGACGTAGCTTATGAAGAGTCCAAAAATGGAGATTAACATAATGGGACGTCTTCCAACTTTGTCCGAAAGGCTTCCCCAAAAAGGAGAGGCAAAAAATTGCAATAAAGAGTAAAGCGCTCCCAATGCTCCGCCAAAGAGCACTATGGAGTTCATGCTTCCGCCACCGAAAGCGCTAAAAGCGTTGATCGAGCCAAAAAGGGATTGCAGAAAAAAATTGTTCGAGTCGTTCTCCAAATAAAACTTGGCCAGCGCCGGAAACATGGGAAAGATGATGGAAAATCCCACCAAGTCCAAAAACAACGTCAGAAAAACAAGCTTTATATTTTTCTTGGCGCCGGGGCTCATGGGAGGAGACTTCGGCTTTTGCTCTGGCAAAGATTCTCTCAATTCTTTTTCGTCGGTTTGATAAAACAACCTTTCAAGCTCCGAGGTTGAGCCATTGCTTAAAGCGTTGATATAATCGGCGTAACCCGCGGCCCACGCCTCGTCATCGTTTAAACACTCAATAAAGTCCAGGGAGCCCCCCGCCTTTTCCACATCTTCGCGCAATTCATTGCCTATTTCGTCGGTGGTCTCCAAACAATCCACCACAAAACTTGGACAATAGCAGGCGAGTTTCTTATCCCCTTTCTCCACCAGCTCCAGGGCGAACTCGTCTGTCGCCGGTCCCAGCCACTGTTCGGAGCCGAAACGGCTTTGAAAAACCATGTGGATTTTATCGTCTGGAAAATCAAGTCGCTCTTTTAAAAGACAAAAAGTTTCAAAGCATTGAAAATAATACTCGTCTTTTTTTTCCAAAACTCTCCTTAAAGGAATGCCATGAAAGGAAATCAGCAAGGCGTCCGGCGAGCTTGTTTCCAATGTCTTTTGAATTTTGGCGGCGCTCAAATCTATAAAGGCGCGCAATTTATGATAGGAGCTGACAAAGTTGATGGATGGAATATTGACATTTTTCTCCAATTTGCCCGACGCTCGATCAAAAACACTGGCGCTGGTGGATTCTGAATATTGGGGGAACTGGGGCAAAAGTAAAATTCGCCGCGCCCTTTCCCTCGGATCTTCTTTCTCCCAGGCCGCAAGCGTGTCTTCAATTGTTGGAGCGCTCAAAACAAACGCGTAATTCAGCTCAATATTTTGATCCAAACGCCCTTTAATGGAATGAGCGAAATTCTTGGTATTTTCAATCAAAGGAAATTTGCCATTTTCATAAATTCTTGAATAGGCCTTGGCGCTTTTCTTGGGCCTAAAAGGCAATACAAACAAGTAAAGAATAATCTTCCAAATGGTTGGATTTATGTCCACCACTCTGGGATCGCCTAAAAATTCTTTCAAATAAGAGCGAACATCCTTGGTGGACAAGGATTTGGGAGACCCGAGCTGGACCAAAATAACCTTTGTTTTCCTATACATATAAGCCTTTGATATTGTAGAATATGTTTATTTTTGACATAAAGTATAATAAGAACAAACCATAGAT
This sequence comes from Bacteriovoracaceae bacterium, assembly GCA_040877865.1. Lineage (GTDB taxonomy): Bacteria > Bdellovibrionota > Bacteriovoracia > Bacteriovoracales > Bacteriovoracaceae > UBA845. The sequence continues at coordinate 2,555 of JBBDND010000311.1, forward strand.
AAAAACTCTTAAAAAGAAAAGAGCGCGAGAAATTAATGCCGAGCAAGAAACAAGCTAAAAACCAAAGAAATAAAAAAGAATTAAAAGGCGTTACTCTTTTAGGCAATCAGGAAACTGAGTACCCTCAGGATTACTCTCCAGAAATCCTTGAGGCCTTTCCCAACAAAAATCCAGAATGGGACGCTTGGACCAGTTTTGTATGCGCCGAATTCACATCCTTGTGTCCAAAAACGGGACAACCCGACTTCGCTAAAATTTTTATCAATTATATCGCCGACAAACATATGGTGGAGTCAAAGTCCTTAAAGCTTTACCTGTTCAGCTTTCGCAATCACGGGGATTTCCACGAAGATTGCGTTCAAAAAATTTGCAACGACTTGTTTGATTTGATGAAACCCAAATATTTGGAAGTGATTGGAGAATTCACTCCAAGAGGCGGCATTGCGATTTTCCCATTCGCCTCCCGTTGCAACTCCCAGGCAAAATATAAAAAAATAAAAGAAGAAAGGTTTATAAGTTACGCTCCCGGAAAATACTCCACAGACTTGAGCAAGGTCTACTAGCAGAAGATTAAAACAAGAGGTCTCTATGTTCGGATTAGGCACTACAGAATTAATCATTATCGCATTCGTCATCGTATTGCTTTTTGGAGGAAAAAGACTTCCCCAATTAGGCAGATCCATGGGAAGCGCCATCACAAACTTTAAAAAAGGTCTCAATTCTCCAAAGGAAGAGGACGAGAAAAAAAAGGAAAACCAAGACCAGGCCTAGCTCTTTTTTAAGCTTTTAGAGGACTTCAACGCCTCCAGAGTTTTCAAAACAACCGGCTCATCCGGTCGCAACCGGGGAATTTGATTAAACAACTCGTTGACCACTTCAAGATAGTCCAATTGCTTGTTCTCTTTTTTCGCCAACTCAATCACATATCTGGCCGCGCGATCAATCAATTTGTAATTGCTCGGCCGGACATAAGTCATCACATTTCCCTCATAGCGCTCCATTAACGCCATAATTAAAGTGGACAAGATATTGAGTCCCATTTTTAACGCTATTTGGTTAAAGACATGATGCCGGCTGACTTTGGGCAGACTCCCCTCCAAATCCCCCAGTCTTAAAAAAAAGTCGTTTTCTCTTCCCCAAATAGCAAAAGTTTCGGCGCCTTTGTCCGAACGTCTTCGCCTTTCAACGGCGCTCTCAGAGATGTCAAACTTGTAAATTTCTTCCTGATCCAGCTTCAGGTCCAGATCCGGCCAGTCCAAACCTCTTGGGTCTCTTTGCAACAGGCTCCGCCAAGCCTGTTCGGAGTTATGAGTCCCTTTAAGCGCCAGATAGGCCAAGCTTAAATGATTTTCGCCCGCCTTTTCAAATGGCTCCAAACTAAAGGTGGGAGAGCGCTCTGTGGTGTCGGTTAAAATGGTGATTGCCGACAGGGGTTGCGCCAAATAAGTCACCAGCTTTTTATTTTGATAAATTTCGGCCTCTTTTTGAATAAAAGGCAGCAGTTCTTGGCAGCTCAGTTTTTTCAACCCCGCCACTTCTTCTTTAGCCTGGCTCATAAAGTCTCTTCTGTCGGAGAATTCTAAAAACAACGCCAAAGAAACCGCCAACATTTGAATCGTGGTGGCCTGCATCCGGGTGGATCCGGTGATCGCCATGGGCCCAACCGTTAGATTAAGTTTTTCTATGGCCGGATCTTCTATTATTTTTCTAGATCGCTCAATCGCCGCCAGTTCGTGATCGGGATTGCAATAAATAAAATGCGGACATACTGTGGATTTCTCTTTGGCGAACAAGGCGCTGCCAATGACAAAGCTTGTTTCGCCCCCCTCGGTGATGGCTACGAGGAAATCTTTGTCTGAAAAGCCCAACTCTTCCAATTGCCTGGATCCGTAGGACATTTTGTCCTCAAAACTTTCCACCGACTTTATCAACGCGTAATCGCCACCCGCCATAAAGCTTTTCACTTGATCAGATTTACTTTGGTCGTTTTTGTTTAAAAAGCGCCAAAAAGTTTCTATGGCCAAAGAAAGCCTTCCCGTGGCTCCGCAACCCGAAAGGAAGATCTTGTTGCCGCTGGCGAGAGCGTCTTTAATTTTTAGCGCCAAGGGATAAACATCTTGCAGCTTCTTTTCAAACAAATTGAGGGAGTCTAGATCTACTTCCCGCAAAGCTCGAATGGCGTGTTCAAGGTTGTCATGCGCCAGATAAGAAAGATTTTTTGTTTTAAGGTTCACAGACTCGGTTGTCAGCTTTCCCAGCTCAAACTCTTTGCGCATTTTTAAAAAACGATCTTTATTAATGTTCATGCGTTGATTCTAATTTATTTGTTGAAAAAGATCTAAATATTTCAACCAGGCGCTCCATATCTCTTTTTGAATGCTCTTGGCGGCCGCAGGAGTCCATAAGACTTAGGGCAATGGACTCTATCGCCTTCTTTTGCCCCTCGGATCGGGCCCGGGCGCTCATGCGCCTTAAGGACTTTAAAAAATGCATTGACACGGCAAAGTCTCGGCTCACATGCGTCCTAAGTCCTTTTTCCATGTGCTCCAACACCTCCTCCAAGCTTAGGGGTCTCAATAAAATCCTAGGCTGGCGGTTTTTATCGTGAATGATGGAGTGGCCTGAGTCGCAATCGATAAGCTTTAGCAAGCAGGCCTCTAACCAGTCAAGACAGCTCATGGCCGTGATGGGGTCATTCATGCTCTTTGAAAGGGAGCGAATGGCGACTTCCATTAATTGGCTCAACAAATACATCAAATTTTGCGGCAAGGTTCTGCCCATGCCAAATTCGTAAAAATATTTTACCTCGGCAATTTCTTTGGGATTCAAATTTTTGTTTGTTTTTACAATGACCGATTGCCCGCCACAAAAATCTCCAGGTTGAGCGCAGATGTAAACAAGCGCGTCTTTTTCTACCGCCCATCTGGCCAACCCTTCAACATCCACCGCTTGAATATAGCCCACACTTGAAACAACAATTTTCTGTTGGATGTTTCTTTCAAGCTCTTTAAAAAGAGCCATTTGTTCAGGGGAATCCAAGATCTCCCAATTTTCCAATTTTTCTTCTTGTGGGAATTTGCGCTCCACCAGCTTTAAGGCCTTCATCGCTATTTGATGAATAATGTTTTCGATGCGCAGACTCTCGGGAATGTGATGAATGTAATATATTAAAAAAGCGATACACAACAGCGCCATGGAATAACATAAAAAAACAGAAAGGTAGGGAATAAAAGATTCATCTTTTTCATACAGGGAAATTAATATGGTGGAAGCGTAAACAAATGTGGCCGTGTAAATTCCGAGAGTGAGCTGGTTGCCTTTGTCCCGCATAAAGTTGTTTAGCACGCGGGGTCCAAACTGCCTTGAAGCGGTGGACACAGTCAAGATCGTAAGCGAGAAAACCACCCCCACAACTGTGATGACCGCGCCAATAATGGTCGATAAATAAATTCTTGCCGTTTCGACGGACAAGTCCAAAAAAAAGAACGCCTCTTGTATGAACTCTTTGATATCCTCTTGGAACATTAAATCCAATGAGATGGTGGACCATGCCAACAAAAAAGAAAGAAGAAAAAGGGTGGCGGGGAAAAACCAATAACTTGAAAGCGCGTTCTCTTTAAATTTTATAAATATTTTTCTCATAACTTCGTCCCGCCAAAGTCCAAAAGCTGCTAAAGACAATGCAAGCTCAAAACCAAAGCGAACGGAAAATACTCATTGAAAATAAAGCGTGAAGGTATAGTGAAGATAAAATGTTTAATGTTACTGAAAAGGTTTCTTTTTTTAAGGTTCAAAAAAAGACAAAAAAAAAGGGGGCCTCCTGCTTGACCCCCCTCTTTTTTTCGGCATCCTTGCCTCATTCAGGCAACATCCTGTCGCCTACACTAATAGTATAACCACAAGACCTAGTTAAAAAAAGTAATTTTTTAGTTGGGAAAAGATTTCCTTTAAAAGATGGATGATGACTATCCATTATACCTATAAGTTTTGTTTGATGTAAGACTCTGTTATAGAAAAAGCCTTTGACTTCTAGTCTTTTTAAAAGAATTACCTCATAATAAAGGCTGATAAATATTGATTTTTAGGAGCAAATGTAGTGTTTAACTCGGTTTTTTCAAAATTCTCTCCTCCTCGCCATTATGGAAAAAAAACCTTTTCCTATTTTCTCCCGGCGCCGCCCAAACGCAAAAACGGATACCAAGAAAAGGAATTTGATCAGATAATGGAACATCTGACTGCCCTCGACTTTGAGATTCTTGACATCAAAATTCAATCCTACACCCAAGAGGGCAACGGCGGGATTTGGATATTTTGCGTGTTGGGAGCCCTGAGCAAAGAAGCGGCCGCTAAAGAGATTAGCATCGACTATCACGCGGTGGCGGGAGAGCGAAAGCAAAATATTCAACTAGATCCAGATATTGTGCATGAACCATAAACTTAGCCTCCTTATTCCCTTAATTGCCGCTTCATGCGCTCTGTTTGTCAACCGTTTCGACCAAAATCGGCTGACACAGGACATATCCAGCTATAAAGCCAGCGGGAAAAAACTTTATTGTGAAGAGAGCTCCTTTGAGTTGGTCAATTCAAGCAAAGCCATTCAAGACGCCTTCCAAAAGTTCTTGATCCAGGCGGGGTCCAGAACGCCCCTCTCCCATGTCGACAAATCTGTCCTTTGGTCTTTGGTTCAAATGAACTTGCGTCCTGACCAGGCCTCTCCCACTTCTAAATTGCAGATTTTTTTAAAAAACGGGCAAGAAACCGAATACTACCACTTTTACAGCAAGCAAAAAGGAGCTTGGCCGTACCTGCGAGGTCTGGAAACATTACTGCGTGACTATAAATCCAAAAACACTCTTTTAAAGCTTGCCCGCCATGTGGACAATTTATTTCCCAGTCAATTTTTTGTGGTGAAAAACTTTGAAGCCTTTCTAGAAGATAACAAAGAAAAAATTGACGCCAACTCGGCCTTGAAACGCTACTATATGCGGGCCGACGAGACCTTAAAAGAAAACGAAAAGATTGGAAAACTAAAACTCGCGCCTCTGGTGTCCCATTACTTAAGGAAAAAGAAACATTTAAATTACGAACATGGAAAGACGCTTTTTTCTTATAAAGGCTCTCGAGGCCTCACGGCTCGTTGCAATTACGATATGCGGCTGTATTCCAATTCTATCTACCTTATCCATAAAGATTTTATAAAAAGTCATTTATTTGGCATGAGTTCAAAAGACGGCTCTTTTCTCGCCTCGGCCGCCCAGAACTTGGAAAAATTTGAGCCAGTGGACAACAGTTTGTTTTTTAAAGGCGACTCTCAAACCCGATCCGCGGCTTTTTGCTCCTTTGATTATTCCAAGGAAGAATTGAAAAGCCTATGGTTGGTTTCCAGCGAGTCGCGGGATCCAGGTCAACATATTTATCATCTCATGGAATATGGGCTTCAATCCGCCAATAGCGCCACAGACATCTCCGATTTGATAGGCTTTTCCAGGCACCTCTTTCTAGAAGATCCCACTCGTCTTGTTTTTGAGTCAAATCGCAGTTCTAAGGAGCAACTCGAAAGGTTGTTAAAATTAAATATTCCCGTTTACAACGCTAGGCAATTGGGGAATATTTGGGCAATGTTTGAGAATAAGAATACAAAAGGCTTTGTCATTGACGAAAGAACAGACGGGGCCGTCTCATGCTCCAAAAGATAACTCTTAAAGGAAAAGCCAGCCAAAGAAGCTATGAGCTTGAAGCTCATGAGGGAGACCTGGAAAAAGATTTATTAAGCTTTTTGCGCTCCCTTTCCTTCCCTGTCGCCTCTTCCTGTTCAGGCGCGGGACAATGCCGTAAATGCGTCTTTTATTCCGGAGATTTTTATTCCGGAGATTCAGAGACAAGACAACTGCTGTCCTGCCAAGTCAAGGTCAAACAAGTCCTTGGAGAAGTGATCGTCTTTGGTTATCTCTAAAGGGTGATCTTTAAAAGAGTGAAAAGGGGAAGAGCTCTTCCCCATGGATCTAGTATGCTTGGGTCTTGCCGCGGCCATTCACAAAAAACGTTCTATTGTGTTTGCTTTCTTTTAAAACAGTCTTAATGGTGTAATCGATCATTAAAACCGCTCCGGCTACCGGATTCTCTGCAGAGCCTTGGTTTACCACTGATTGAACTTGAAAGTTGGCGTCTAGGTTGTATCCCCAACCTACTTGAACGTCGGTTGGCTTGATTTGGGCGCCGGTAAGGTAGACTCCCTTTCCGCCATATTTTCCGCCGTAGGAGAAAATCAGCATAAATTCAAAAGAAACGGGCTTCATTCCCATGTAGTTTTTTGCCACGACTTTGTATTTCTTCACCTTGGGAGCGCTCCAATTTGTGAGGTGAAAAGGGTCTACATATTCGCCCTTGGCGTCTCTTGGCAAAACGCTTACCGGAGTGGACTCAATAGTCACGACCGGCTTG
>JBBDND010000312.1:0-8994 GCA_040877865.1 Bacteriovoracaceae bacterium
TAACCCGCAAGGGATACTCGCCGGCCAACTCCTCCACCTCTCTCAACACCGTTTCGAGCGCTTTATTGCCGGGAAGAAATTCCCATGTGTCTTTAGAGTCGCAATTAACGCAGCCAATGGCGCAGCCTTGAAAGCGAACAAAGATTTGAGGGGTTCCCACGTGAATTCCTTCGCCCTCTGTCGCCATGTATATTGAGTTAATCGCCAATTTGTCGTCCATGCGGACTCTTATAGCGCATAGCGCGCCCAATTAGAAACTTTGAACTTGGAAATATGTGAAAGTTTTACAATTGCCATGTTCTGTTTTTAAAATAGTCAATAAGATCCCAAGCGAGAGGTTGCATTTATGTTTAAACAATTAGTTAGCTTGCTTATTTTGTCGGGTTTTGTCGCTTCCTGTGAATTTTTGGAAGCCACCAATAATAGCGGGAATCGAAGCGACGACAATGGTAGAGTTACTAATCAGCCCCCGGCCACAGCGTGTGACCCTTCAGACGTGACGCTTGAATCCGTATTGCTGGTGCAAATGCTTAGAAATCCCGGAACCGCTCAATACAGTCATAACGCTATTAAAGAAGTAATTCAGAAAAATGACGGCGTATTTCCCGACAATATTATTAAAGTTCCCGACCCGGCGATAGATTATGAAGAGCTTGCAACTCCACCTGTGCCGGCCAAGGATTGCGGTTACAATATTGATTTAGATGAAGACGAGGAATTAACTATTGACGCGAGAAAAGATGATTGCGTGGAAAAGAATAAAGGGGATGAAAAAGCCATCCGATGGAATGGAAAATCGAATGGCTCCTCCGGCGAAGGAATGTGGGAACTCGTGATTAAAAGAAGCGGAAAAAGCCTTTGGCAAGACATGTCTACCGGACTCCTCTGGAGCCCTCCTTCAACAAACCCGGTCACTTGGAGTCTAGCTTCCGGCAATGGAGCTTCTGAAGACATCATCTGCGACGGGGAAAATGACATTACGAGCGAAAGGTTAAATTTTTTAGGCATGACTCCTGAAGAAGTCGTTTGGAGACTTCCCACCAGAAACGACTTCCTTCAGGCGGATATTAACGGCTCCCGCTTTGTTATCGCAGAAAAGGATGACAATACAGTGTTTTGGACAGCTAACTATATTAAGGATGAGACCCAAGCTTGGGCGATTCAGCTAAATAAAGGCGTTTTGAAAGCTCTCCCTGATACTGCCTCAACTCTGATGAATGTACGTTGCGTAGGAGTCGCGCTAAAATAGATCTAAGACAAAAAATAGATCTAAGAAAGGAGTCATGGATGATGTCCCGTAAAGAAGCCGAGCTTCTTGAACAAAGTGTCAAAAAAATTCAAAAAATCGACAATATGGTTGGCAAGCCTTTTTACGATTTGTCAGCCGGGCGGGAATACAAGGCCCATATCAGAGTTGACAACACAGTTGCTCATGGTCTTTTTAGGCCCGATCCTAAAAAAAAAGAGGCGTGGCTTTGCAGCGAGCAGACTTACCGAGCGATGAAAAAAGATATTTTCGCCTTGGACGAGCAAATGCTGGATCTTGCGGACAACTATTTATGCGCTTCCTGTAAAACAACTCTTGATCGTCAATTTTGGAACTTTTGCCCCTACTGCGGCGAAGGCTTTAAAAAGTAAACTTTGCCTATGATCATAACTCAAAAGTACCATAGCTCCTCTGAAATTGACGCTGAATTTGTAGCCTCCCTAGAGGAGTTGTTACAGGACCAAGTTCCTTCTTTTGAATGGATCAAAATTAAAGAAAGATTGTCCCCGCAAAACGTGCATTTTTCCTACTATTTATTTTTTGGCGACAGCCGCAACTCTCCCATTGGATACGCCCAGCTCTCCATAGTGAATGAGGAGATTGAAAAATCTTTAATAGGCAATCTTTTTAAAAAAAATCAAAAAATTAAGAGGGTGTATTGGAGCGCGCCTACCGCCACAGAGGAAGGGATTGTTTTTGACCCGGCGTTTTTAAAGGGGGGATTGAAGAAAGCGGCCGAGCTTTTCAAAGAGTATGGAAAACGAAAAGAAGTTGTGTCTCAAACGGTTACAATGAGCGATATTTGCTTTGACCACTCTGACTTAAATCACGGCATTTCCCATTCAAAAAGCAGCATTGCCAGCTGCTTGGTTAAAAATAAACCCAATTATGAAGAATACCTGAAAGGACTTCCTTCAGCGCAGAGAATTAAAGTTGAAAAGCTCTGGAAAGAACTTTATAAAAACCACAACTACCGGATTGGGGAATACGAACAATTTAAGGAATGTTTTGAATACAAGAAATTTGGATCAAAACAGTACAAATATTTAAGAAAGGACGAGGAAATCAAGACTATTGCCGACCAATCCGATTTATTTTTAACTTTTGAATCCCCTGACGAAATCTTTGCTTTTGTCTTTCTTTTTTACGGAAAGGCGGGGAATATTTTCTTTAGAACTCTCCCTATCGCCGCCGATGTTAAAGACGAGTTGCTTATTCAAGCGGCAATCATGCGATTTTTTGAAGAAGATGCGGGGGCAAAATTGCGGTTTTTAGACCGTTTAAAAATAGACGAGCAACTAAAATCTTTGGGTTTTACCTATAAGACCACTTATCAACTGGCGCTAAAAGATGATTAACTACCAAACAATTTTAGAAATTATTCAAGACTTTTATGAGAAAGCCACAAAAGACTTTCTTATAGGATATCATTTCCGAAAAATTGAAGACTTTGACTCCCATATCCCCAAGATAGCCTCCTTCTGGGAACTGCAATTAACAAGAAATATTAGCAATAGAGCGCATTTGCCTTTCAACCTTTTGGCGGCGCACGCTCCTTTAGGGATTAAAAAAGGAGAGCTTGGCAGATGGATTATTCTGTTTGAAGAAACTCTTTTAAGTCATGAAAAAAAAGTGAATCTAACCCAAGAAGAGATTTCCCTTTGGATGAGCAAGGTTCATTTTTTTGAAGAAAGACTGGAGATGGCCCTTATTCGACCTTCTTCGCGTTAAGATGGTTTTCAAAAAATCTTTCTAAGATGGGCTCATCCCGCACCTGATCAAAAGCCCAATTGCGCAAATGATAACCCCGCATGGATTTAGCCGATTTGTAGGCTTTTTTTTGATCTTCATAATAAAGGCCTGTGACTTCCAGGTTTTTAATTTTGACTTTATATCCAAGCCGACAGGGCGGCAGGTAATCGCCGCAATTAACCAGCGGCTGGCTAATGCTTGGAGGAACCATGATCACCAGTCCAGGATCGCCTTCTCGCAACATTTTAAGAACTTCCTCTTTACTATAGTTGGGCTTTTCGTCAGAACACGAGCAGGAAACAATAAATAAAGACAAAAATAAAAGTAAGGCTTTCATTGTCCTTATTTTAGCGCATCAAACTTTGGACACAACATCTTTGACGGCCAGTTCTATTGTGGGATAAAGATAATGAAAATCCTCGTCCTTAAGCTTCTTGGGCAAAACCTTCGCTCCTTTAGTTATGTAATCAGCCATTTCTCCCAGCGCCACTCGCAAAAAGATCTTAGGCACACTAAAGAAAGCGGGTTTTCTGACGATGCCGGCAAGTACCCGCGTGAACTCCTCGTTTTTGACCGGAAAAGGAGAAGTGCCGTTGTAAACTCCTTCCATTTGATCGTCCTTAAGGGCTTTTATATAAATTCTTGCCAAATCTTTAATATGAATCCAGCTCATATAGAAAGAGCCGCCGCCAAGCTTTGCCCCAAGCCCCAATTTAAACAAGGGCAATAACTTTTGCATCATGCCGCCATTTTTTCCCAGCACCACCCCGACTCTTAAAACCACGGCGCGTTCATAAGCGTCTCTATTGTCCCAAACCGCTTGTTCCCAAGCCTTGGACAAATTCCCCAAGAAATCGTCCACCGGCAAAGAGGCTTCGGTGACATTTTCTTTTTCACGATGGCCGTAAATGCTGATGCCTGAGGTGGAAACAAAAACTTTTGGTTTAAGTTGAGCCTTTCTAAGCATCTTGAATATAGTTATTGTTCCGTCAATGCGGGAGTTGAAGATTTCTTTTTTTTGTATATTGCTCCACCTTTTCTCGGCTAGATTTTCGCCGGCTAAATGGATGGCGCCGTCCAAATAATCGATGCTCCTAAGATCAGCTTCATGTCGCGGATTGTCCCACTGAATCCATTGAACATCCGGATATTTCGATTGATTTTTTTCGCTGCTTCGAGAAAGAGCAAACACTTCATGCTTTTCTTTTAGGAGTAATTCAAGAACTTGCTTGCCCACGAAACCACTGGCGCCGCTGATTAAGATTTTCATAGGCAAAGTATAGTTTTTTTTATTGGGTCAATCAACTAAATCGCTTAGAGCGTTTGGTGATTTTTTCTTTTTTCTCTTTTTTCGGCTTTGCTTTGACTTTTTTCCGGGTTCTGGAGCTTTGCAAGTCTTTGGCAATGAACTCCAAGTCAAGCTGGCTTTGCCGCTTTATCGCGTCGTTGATGTGCCCAATCAATTTGGCGTCGTAATTGGTGACAAAGTTATACACCATGCCTTTTTTCCCGCCTCGGCCCACTCGTCCGCATCGATGAAGGTAATAAACCGCCGTCTTGGGAAGACCGAAGTTTAAGACCCAGGCCAAGTCTTTGATGTCGATTCCCCGGGCGGCGATGTCTGTGGCCACAAGCACTTGCGCTTTTTTATCCACAAAGGCCTTATGGTTGACCATTCTTTCTTTTTGAGAAAGATCGCCGTGCAAGACTTTATATTTTAGCTTAGGGAGTTCGGCGTTCAAGAAAGCTTGGACCTCTTCCACTTGATTCTTTTGATTAGCAAAAACAATTCCTCTTCCATTGGCGGTTTTTTCGAGAAACCCTTTAAGCATTGCGAGTTTTTCCTTGGGAGACAAAAAGATATTGAAGGTTTCAACCTTTTGTTGCAATTTGTGGCCTTCTTCAAAGCTCACCAACTCCACATCCTTTTTTTTAAATTGGGTCTTGATAAAGTCTTCCACCTCCAACGGCAAAGTGGCGCTATAGAAGCTTATATTCACATCACTAAACTCCACAAAACTCAGCATGCTCTCAACGTCTTTTTTAAATCCCATGTCAAAGAGCTGGTCCGCCTCGTCAAAGACGAGCCACTTGAGTTTTTCAAAAGAAATTTCTTTGTTCCTTAATCCTTTGGCAAGACGATTGGGAGTGGCGACCAATATTTCATAACTTTTATCTTTTAAATTAACGCCCTTGCCCTTGGTCCCGCCAAGCGCGGTTCTGACCCGCAACTTCACATGATGGGAGATGTCTTTAAAAACTCCCTGAATCTGGGTCGCCAATTCTTTAGTTGGCGCCACAACGACGGCGAAAGGTTTGGACGCGGCGCTTGAGAGTCCCTCTTCATCCTCGATCTGCTTTATCAACTCGCTTACAGGCAGCGCATAGGAAAGAGTCTTGCCTGAGCCTGTTTGGGCCAAGCAAATCAAGGAGTCTCCTTTCATAATTTTTGGGATTACTTTGTTTTGCACCGGATTTGGGCGTTTAATGCCGATTTCCGCAAAATATGGGTTAAAATCCTCGTCAATGCCGAGTTTTTCAAATTCGCTCATAAGTCTTCCTTTTAGTTGAGTAGTTATATAGGAAAAGCGCTCAAATTCAAACACAAAGCATTAAATTTTCACGGGGAACGCGCCTTTTGCCGGAGGTTTAAAACATTGAAAAAACTGTGGATTGTTTTAAAATAGTTAAGTCATTCATATCCATGGAAGGAAAAGGAAGAATTCATGAAGAATATACTGTTTTTAGCTTTGTTGATGCCGTCATTAAGTCACGCTTTAAAAGTAACCATTACGCCTTCGGCGGATTGTAATGCTGCCGGAACTACCTGTACCGACTCTATTGAGCAAGCTGAAAGAGATATTAATAATGATCTTCCAGACGTAAATGAAGATGATTATGCTGCAGGCTTTGCAAAGTCCACCGCTTTTGCCTACAAAGGAATGGGCTCCGATTACTCTGACAATTTTACCTTCTTTGTGTTTAAAGCTGCTGGTGGTGTCGCCATCGAATCGGAATCAGGTTTTAATCTAGAAGAGTCAGATTCGGTAAAAGGAGCTGCTCCGGGTGGCGCTCTAACTGTAGGGCTTAATCTAGATCTTCTTCCTGTGGATAAGATTGGTCCGGTAGAATTTAAAAAAATGGATTTGTTCTTTAATTTTATGAGTTACAGCATGGATCAAGATTTGGATGATATGGCCTTCGAAGGAGATATTTCTGCTTTAGGAGTATTCGCCCGATATAGATTGATGGACCCTGTGGATATTTTGCCAGGATACATGCTCGAATGGGGTGGAATACATCTTCATACTGGCATCCAAAGATCTTCAATGGACTTAAACTTTTCTCAAACTTTTAATGGTACTGCTGACGCTGGGGGCACTACGGTTAGATATGATGACACAAAAGCCATTGTTGATATTGAAAGCGCTGTAACTTCTATTCCCATTGAATTTTCAACCTATCTTAGGACTCTTTATGTGTTAACTCTTTATGGGGGAGCTGGTCTTGATGTAAATATGGGAGAAGCAGAGATCAATTTAGATGGAAATGGCACTGTAACAAGTGATGACGGAAACACGGATTATGGAACTCTTGAGGCTTCTGGTAATGGAACCGGATCTCCTGAGGCCACCAACTTCAGAGCTTTTGGCGGCGTACAAATCAATATTCCTTTCGTGCGCGTGTACGCGCAGGTTAATAAGGCGCTAGGTTCGGATTTAATTGGCGCGAACGCTGGCGTTAAAATTCTTTGGTAATATTTCTGCCTAAAGATTTTTAAATAGGGGCCTTCAATGAAGGCCCTTTTTTATTTCTCGCTCCTCAAAGTTTCTGGCCAAATTATGATGACGACATAACACTCTTAAATTGCTTTTTTCCGTCAGACCCCCTTCCCTTACCGGCTTAATATGATCAATCTCCAAAGCGTAAGAGCTCTCGCAACCCTGCATGCTGCACTGAAAATTTGCTTGCTTTAATAAAGCCCTTCTTACTTGAACCGGAATATAGCGGGATTTTTTATTGTTTGGTCTAGTCTTATACTCTCTCCCAGGCTCCACAAGCTCCCAGGCTTTTCTAATGGCGAAGCATAGCAACATCTCATCGGTCATCTGCTTATGAGCCATCCTCCCCTTAAATTTAATCCACTTTTCATAAGTCTTTTCACTGGCCTCAATCTGAATGCGGCGTTTCTTCAATGGCATGTTTAACTCCTTCCGAATTTTATTTTCACTGTCAAAGCAGTTCTTTTTTTCAATCTTTTTTAATAAGTCTCGTTTCTCTTCGGTGGCGAGGCGCTTCTTCGTTTCTTTTTGATGGTTGTCAAAAAGATTTTGAGCTTTGCACAGCTGACTAAGATTAACCGTCCCCTCTTCTATTTGCTTTTTTACCGCCGGCAGTTCTTGGGTGATTTTTAACGCTTTGATCCTTCGATAGGCCGCGGATTCCGAGTAGCCCAATTCTTTAACGCAATATTTAAGCAAACTGGAGTGCCCAAACTTTAAAAAAGCCTTGCGTCGATTAATTTCCGACAAATGCTCCAAAATCTCATTTAAAATTCTTCTCTCCCGCTTCACCAAAACAAGCAGACTGGCGTGAATAGCGGTTATTTCATTGTTTTGCATTACTTCTCCGTTTTAGTCTTCTGTACGCGTGGGGATCGTAAAAACCAAAAGTCTTCCACATGCCAAGCCGTTTTCTCTTGGCCATGGCCTCTCCCCTCATGTATTCGACTTTTTGCTGAACAGTTTGGAATTCGTAGTAGCGATAGATAACCGCTTGGCCACTCTCCACCATGGTCAAATTAAGACTCGTCTTCCCCAAATAAATCTCCGCCAAATACCTTCCATAGCGATCTTTTTGCAAAACCTTGATCACAAGCTCCTTGCCTAAAGCGAGGTCTTGTAAAAACTGCTGTGAGCGCAATCCAATGGGAACCTTGTCCAAAGAAAGTTGTTTGATTTCGGGAGCGTCGATAAAGGCCAGCCTCAGCTTTAACAGCCTTGAGCCATAGCGAGCTTCCACGGTGTCGCCGTCAATAACTCGTTCGCACTTGGCCCTAATGGTCTTTATTCCCGAGGTGGGAAAGAAAAGAAACAACGGCAAAAGACCAATACATAAAATCTTTACCGCCCGCAGGTCATATTGTTTCACTATCGTCTCCTTTGAGTTAAAATCACGCTTCAACTCAAAGGAAAATTACAAAATTACAAGTTATGGATATTACAAAAGAAATCAGCAAGCACTTTAAATATAAGCTCGTCCACAAGGATAAAAATTGCAACGCCAGGGCGGGAGTCATCATCACGCCCCACGGCGAGATTCCCACGCCGGTTTTTATGCCGGTGGGAACCCACGGCGCCATCAAGGCCCTGCAGCCCAAAGAGCTAAAAGAGATGGACATCCCCATCATCCTCTCCAACACCTATCACTTGCATTTAACCCCCGGCTCTCCGTTGGTAAAAAAGGCCGGAGGATTGCACAAATTCATGGCCTGGGATCGGCCTATCCTCACCGACTCTGGCGGCTTTCAGGTCTTTAGCTTGCAAGGCAACAGCATCACCGAGGAGGGCTCGCGCTTTAAAGGCCCCAAGGGAAAAGAAATTCTTTTAACTCCAGAAACATCCATTGAGATTCAACAAAATCTTGGCTCGGACATTATGATGGCCTTTGACGAGTGCATTCCCTATCCGGCCGATAAAAAATATGTGAAGGCCTCGATTGATCGCACTCACCGCTGGCTGGATCGCTGTATCAAGACCTGGGACAATCCCAAGCAAGCGCTTTTTGGCATTATTCAGGGCTCCACCTACAACAATATGCGCGACGAATGTTTGGAAGAAGTGATCAAACGCGACCTTCCCGGCTACGCCATTGGAGGCGTCAGTGTGGGAGAAGGTTCCGAGTTGATGGAAAAGGCCGTCAAGCACGTTGCCCCCAAAATGCCGGAAAACAAACCTCGCTACGTGATGGGTGTG